>JAITDM010000163.1 GCA_031282535.1 Oscillospiraceae bacterium | reverse complement strand
TGTATCAGCAGACATGATCAGTCGTCCTGCAGCGCGTCGAAACCCTCTTCGCCGGTGCGGACTTTGACGACGTTCTCGACGTCGTAGACAAAGATCTTGCCGTCGCCCATCTTGCCGGTGTACAGCGACTTCTTGGCCGTGCTGACCACCAGGTCCACGGGCACCTTGCAGACCACAATCTCCACCTTGACCTTGGGCAGCAGACGGGCCACATCGACGGGGACGCCGCGGTAATATTCGCCCGAGGTGCCGCGCTGCATCCCGAATCCGAGCACCTGCGTCACCGTCATGCCCGTGACGCCGATCCCCTGCATGGCCTCCTTCAGGATCTCGAATCTGTTCTGCGGGATCACGAGCGAGAGCTTCGTGATCTTGACGTCGCCGGGCGCCGCACGGGTGGCTGTGTCGACCACCGGCACCGCCTGATCGATTGGCACGGATTTGGACGGGGCCGTGATGTAGGACTGTGTCCCGCCCACCAACATGAAGTCGGCGTAGCTGCTCGCGAGGCCGTGCTCCGTGACATCGAGGCCAAGCATCTCCTCCTCCTTCGAGACCCGCAGGCCGACCGTGGACTTGATCAGGAGGAAGACGATCGTCATCGTGACGGCGACCCAGGCAAAGACCGCCACGACGCCCAGTACTTGTACGCCGAGCATCTGTGCCCCGCCGCCGTAGAAAAGTCCGCCCTCTGTGGCAAACAGCCCGGTCAGAATGGTGCCGAGTGCGCCGCAGACGCCGTGGACGCCGACCGCACCCACCGGGTCGTCGATCTTCAGCACCTTGTCGACGAACTCAATGCCGAGCACCACCGCGATGCCGGCGAGGAGGCCGATGAAGATCGAACCGAGAGGTGTTACGAGATCGCAGCCCGCCGTGATGCCGACGAGGCCCGCCAGCGCGCCGTTCAGCGTCATCGAGATGTCGGGTTTTTTGTACTTGATCCAGGTGTACATCATGGCCCCGATGGCGCCGCAGGCGGCCGCCATGTTGGTGTTGAGGCAGATCGAGCCCATGGAGGTCAGCACATCGTCGCCGGTGGCCGACAATGTGGAGCCGCCGTTGAAACCGAACCAGCAGAACCAGAGGATGAACACACCGAGCGCGCCGAGCGCCACGCTGTGGCCCAAAATGGCCTGTGGTTTGCCGTCCTTGTCGTATTTGCCGGTGCGCGGCCCCAAAATCTTGGCGCCAACCAGCGCGGCCACGCCGCCCACCATGTGCACGGCCGTGGAACCGGCGAAGTCGTGGAAACCCAGTTCCGACAGCCAGCCGCCGCCCCAGATCCAGTGTCCGGAGATCGGATAGATGAAGAGACTGATGATCACACTGTAGAGACAGTAGGACGAAAATTTGGTGCGCTCCGCCATGGCGCCCGAGACGATGGTGGCGGCGGTGGCGCAAAAGACGGTCTGGAAGATCATAAACGCGGGCTGCGGGACCGAAAGACCAAGGACCGCCACATAGTCCTTCTGAGTGCCCGGGTCCAGCCACCCGATGACGGTGCCGGTCCCGAACATCAGCCCGAACCCGACCAGCCAGTAGAACGGGGTGCCGAGCGAGAGGTCCATCAGATTTTTCAGGATGATGTTGCCTGCGTTTTTGGCGCGGGTGAAACCTGTCTCCACCATGGCGAAGCCGGCCTGCATGAAGAAGACAAGGACCGCGCCCAACAGAACCCATATGGTGTCGACGCTCGAGAACAGGTCTACGATGTTGTTTGCCGTTGCCGTAATCGCTGTCATACAAATTACCTCCCATCATATCTGTCCGGCGCCGCAGAGGCCTGCACGTTCAACGTCCAGGCACGGCGCCGAAAAAAAACAAAGACGCCCCCAGATTTTTTCTGTCGGCGCCTTTGCCTTTGCCCTGACTGACCGCTTGGTCGCGAATGACCTCCGCTTTACGCTTCGTCCTGCAAGGCGTCGTAGCCTTCTTCGCCGGTACGGACTTTGATCACATTTTCCACATTGCTGATGAAGAGCTTGCCGTCGCCGATGTTTCCGGTGTAGAGCGCCCGTTTGACCGCGTCCACCAGCGTGGGCACAGGCACTTTGCAGATGACAATGTCCAGCTGCACTTTGGGCAGCAGCTTGGTTTCCACAGGCGTGCCGCGGTAATATTCTTTCGGATGACCTTTTTGCATGCCGTATCCCATGACGCTGGTGATCGTCATACCGGTGATGCCAATGGAGTCCAAGGACTCCTGCAGTTTGGACATCCGGTCGTACCCGGTGATGATGGAGACCTTGGTAATCTTGGCGTGCGGATCCGCCGTGTTGACAATCGAGATGGCCTGCTTCACAGGGACCACCGGCTTGGGCGGGCTGATGGCGATCACCTCGTCGTCTTCCGACAGCATATTCACCGCCGCCGCAAAGTCGGGGTACGCTTTGTTGCCGTGTTCACCGATGTCAAGGCCTTCCAACTCCTCCCGGGTGCTCACGCGAATGCCAAGGGTTTTTTTCAAGACGAGCCACACCAGTGCGGAGGTCACAAATCCGAAGACCGCGACGGCAACAACGCCGAGCGTCTGAATGCCAAGCAATCCGAAGCCTCCACCATAAAAAAGACCGTTGGCGGGGGAGAGGGTGGTGATGCCTTCTTCCGCGAACAAACCGATCGCCAATGTACCCAAGACGCCGCACACCAGGTGAACGCTGGTGGCGCCAACCGGGTCGTCCACTTTGGCCTTGTCAAACGCAAGAACCGCAAACACCACCACAATGCCGCCAATCGCGCCAAGGAGCAAAGAAGCCGGAATGCTCACATAGGCCGCGCCGGGCGTGATGATGACCAAACCCGCGAGGCAGCCGTTGATGGTCATGCCAAGATCCGGTTTGCCGACTTTGAACCAGCTGGTCACCGTGGACAGTAAGATGCCGGCAATGGCCGCCGTGTTTGTCGTGAGCAGCACGTGGGCCACGTCGCCCGGGTTGGCAAAGCTCAGCGTGGAGCCGGGGTTGAAACCGAACCAGCCGAGCCACAGCACAAATACGCCGATCACCGCCAAGCTCATGTTGTGCCCGGGAATCGCTCTGGGTTTGCCGTCTTTGCCGTATTTGCCAATGCGCGGCCCCAGGATGATCGCGCCCGCCAGGGCCGCCCAGCCGCCCAGGGAATGGACCACGGTGCCCCCGGCAAAATCCTGGAAGCCCAGCGCCGCCAGCCAGCCGCCGCCCCAGATCCAGTGGCCGATGATGGGGTAGATCACCAGCGTCAAGGCAAATGAAAAGACGATGAAGGATACGTATTTTACACGTTCTGCCACGGCGCCGGAAACGATGGTGGCCGCCGTACCGCAAAACACAAGCTGCCAGAAAAACTTGATCCAAAACGCGATGGGGGAACCCAAAAGCAGGGTGTCGGGATTGGTGTAAAACTCGGGGATGCCGTTCAAAATCCAAATGTTCTGCGTGCCTATGATGGGGTTGGCGCTGCCGAACATCAGGCCAAAACCGAGCAGCATGAAGCCGAGCGAGGAAACAGCGAACACGATGAAGTTTTTGCTGAGGATGTTGACCGCATTTTTCGAGCGGGCCATGCCGGATTCCACCGACGCGAAACCCAGGTTCATCCAGAAAACCAGGAACGCCGCCAGCGCCACCCAAAGGCTATCAATGATAACTTGAGACATAGACACCTTCCCCCCTTTCCCCTTTTAAAATTATTAAAAAAGACGCCATGTACCCCCTCTTGGAATACGCAGCGTCTTTGCTACCTTTCGCCTATGATACAACACAATGTCGGCTTTGTCAAGCAAAAAATTGACGGAGACCGGATATTTTGCAAGATGCGGGGGCGCGGCTTGCAAAATCGGGCCGTGCGCGGTGCCGTGGGCATTGTTTTCCGGACAGCGCAAGAGACCGGGCAAGCTGGGATGCCCGGCCTCTGCGCTTGATTTCCCCATGGTCCCGCCGGGTGTTGGAGGTCACCCGACAGGACGGAGTGTGAAGCATAGCGACGTAAAAGGTTGAAGGAGGCCGCCTGTTGCGGAGCAGAGACTTGGCGGGGGTGGGCAGGGGACCGCTCATCTGTCAAAAAAAGACTTTTTGAGTTAAGCGGCGGTCCCGCTGCCGCATCCTCTGGCGAAGAATGAAAGTTGCTCTGCGCGGGGTTGAATATATCGTTGCCCATCCCTCTGAGTTTATGTCGTCCGGCCCGACCGGCCGGTACATGTGGGTGTTTGCTGTTTACAGTCTTATTTTACCTGCTTTTTCAGAGAAATCCTACTACCCGAACGGGTGGTTTTTCCCATTTTGCATCCATAATTCGGGTGAGAAATGGGTAGAGAATCCAGCCGCTCCCTTGCGCCGCCGCGGAAAAATGCCGCGAAAAAATGCAGAAAAACCCAAAAAAACACCCGATCAAGGCCCGAAAAGAACCGGCGCCATGCCGCGCGCGAAGATATTGGAGGCGCCCGATTGAGAAACGCCGAAAAAGGGTGTATAATAAAAAAAGAATTGGGTAAAGGAGGTGTCGGCCGTTGGATCTCCGGGAGACGCCCCTCGGGGGCGAGACCCTGTATCGGGGCCGAATTGTCGATGTGCGGGTGGATCGGGTGACGCTGCCGGACGGTAAGGAGGCCACCCGTGAGGTGGTGGTGCACCCCGGCGGCGTCGCCGTCGTGGCGGTGACACGGGACCGCCGGGTGGTGGCGGTGCGCCAGTACCGCCACCCGATGGGGGAGATTTTGCTGGAAATCCCCGCCGGCAAACTGGAGCCGGGCGAGGACCCGGCCGACGCCGGCCGGCGCGAGCTGCTGGAGGAGACGGGCTACACCCCCGGGCGCTACGAGCCGCTCGGCGTCCTCTACCCGACGCCGGGGTACTGCCAAGAAAAGCTCTATCTCTTTTTGGCCACGGACCTCACCCAGGCGGGGGCCAATCCGGACGAGGACGAGTGGCTGGAGGTCGTCCATGTGCCGCTCGACGAGATGACGGCCTGCATTTTGGACGGGCGGGTCCGCGACGCCAAGACCATCGCCGGCGTTTTGATGGCCCGCGGCCGGCTGCCGGGCGCGGCGCCGGACACGAAGTGATCCGGGGCGTCCAAGCGCCGGCGGTGTAGAAAGAAAGAGGGGAATGAGATGGGTGCCGCGCAGCGGTGTATTTTGATCGTGGAGGACGAACCCGCGATCGTCGACATTTTGTCTTTCAATCTGGCGCGGGCGGGGTATGCGCCCCTTTCGGCGCCGGACGGGGCGGCGGGCCTCGCCATGGCCGTGGAGAAGAATCCGGACCTTGTGCTGCTGGACGTCATGCTGCCCCGGCTGGACGGCTTCGAGGTCTGCCGCCGGCTGCGCGCCGGCGGGTTCAACGCCCCCATTTTGATGCTGACCGCCCGCGAGGAGGAGACGGACAAGGTGCTGGGGCTGGAGCTCGGCGCCGACGATTACATCACCAAGCCGTTTTCGATGCAGGAGCTGTTGGCGCGCGTGCGCGCCAACATCCGCCGCACGGCCATCGCGGACGCCCCCGCCCCCCCGGGCGAACCCGTTCTCACGGCGGGGAACATCGCGCTCCACCCGGGGCGCATGGAGGTCACAAAGCAGGGGCGGACGCTGCTGCTTTCCCAGCGGGAGTACGATCTGCTGCACTTCTTTATGCGCCATCCGGACAATGTGTTCACGCGCGAGGAGCTCATGGAGAAGGTCTGGAACTACGAATATTATGGTGATCTGCGCACCGTGGATGTGGCGGTACGCCGGCTGCGGGAAAAGATTGAGGACAACCCCAGCGACCCCGCCCTTTTGCTGACCCGCCGCGGCGCGGGCTACCTGTTTGCCGGCCCCCGATGAAAAGATTTTTATAGATTGTGCCCTTGGGGGCACATCTGGTTGCCGGCCCCCGATGACGGGGGCCGATGAAAAGATTTTACAGATTGCGCCCTTGGGGGCACATCTGTTTGCGGGCCTAAGTGAAAGGCGGTGATATCCGGTGTTTCGCAGTCTGCGTGCCCGGCTCGTGCTGTTTATGCTGCTGCTGATTGTCCTGATGATGTCCGTGGTGGGGACCTTCCTCATCAACAGCGTCGCGCGTTTTCAGCTTGAGAACTTTGTCAGTACGATGTCGGATACATTTTCAAACAACGAGGACTTCGCCGCCAGCCTCTATGCCGCCGCCGACCAGGGCGCCGACGCGCCGGCCCGCCTCAAAGAGGTGCTGCGCGCCTTCTCGGGGGTGCTGGGCATCGACACGGGGCAGCGCAACTACTATATCTTGGACGCCGCGTCCGGCGACTTTCTGGACGGCTCCGACCAGGAGGCCGGCGAGCGGCTGGCGCTCACGCCCACCATCTTGCGGGCGATGAACACCAAGCTGCCCCAGTATTCGCAGCGCGCGGGCGACCCCTACCTGGACGTCGCGGTGCCCATCGGGCCGCAGCCGGCGTACATTGTCTATATCAAGGACACCAAAGACAGCATGCAGACCCTGATCATCCAGCTCTTCACCATCATCGTGGAGGCGCTGGTGGTCGGGCTTCTGTTTGCCTGCCTGCTCTCGTTTGTGTTCTCCAAGGCCATTACGATGCCGCTGGAGGACCTGACCCGGGGCGCCACGCTGATGGCCTCCGGGGACTTCACGCACGAGCTCACGGTGCGTTCGACCGACGAGATCGGCGTGCTCACGGGGACATTCAACCACATGGCCGACGTGCTGCGGCGGACGCTGGAGGAGGTCGGTTCGGAGCGCGACAAGCTGGGCACGCTGTTTCTTCACATGAAGGACGGCGTGGCCGCCTTCTCCGAGGAGGGCTGTCCGATCCAGGCGAACCCCGCCGCCGAGGCCATGCTGGGGATCCCCTTTGACAAGATGCGCTCTTACGACGAGGTGCTGGGGGGGCTGGCGCCGCTGGGAGAGGTGCTCTCGGTGGGCCAGCCGCGCGTGCTGCAGCGGGAATATGTGAACCGGGGGCGCACGCTGCAGGTCTCCCTGGCCCCCTTCGGCGGCGCGGACGCCGAGGGCGTCATGGCGGTCATCCACGACGTGACCGAGCAAAAAAAGCTGGACGAGATGCGCCGGGAATTTGTCTCCAACGTGTCGCACGAGCTGCGCACGCCGCTCACAAACATCCGCAGTTACGCCGAGACGCTCTCCGGCGCGGAGGACCTGCCGCGCGACACCGCCCGCTCCTTCTCCCAGGTCATCCTGAACGAGGCGGAGCGCATGAGCCGCATCGTGCGGGACCTGCTGACGCTCTCCCGGTTCGACTACGGCAAGATGGACTGGCATTTTGAACCCTGCCCCCTCGCCGACGTGCTGAAAAACACCTACGACGCCATGCGGATGGAGGCGCGCAAAAAGGGGCACGACGTCACGCTGGAGTTTGTCAGCATGCTCCCCGACATCGTGGCCGACCGGGCGCGGATCGAGCAGGTGATCGTCAACGTGCTCTCGAACGCCATCAAGTACACGCCTGACGGCGGCCGGATCGAGATGGCGGCCGGCGCGGACGGGGCCGGCGTGTGGATCACCGTGAAGGACAACGGGATCGGGGTCCCGCCGGAGGACATGCCCCGTCTCTTCGAGCGGTTCTACCGCGTGGACCGCGCCCGTTCCCGCCAGTCGGGCGGCACCGGACTGGGGCTCTCCATCGCCCGGGAGATCGTCGACGCCCACGGCGGCGAGATCCAAATCGACAGCACGCTGGGCGAGGGGACATGCGTCACCGTGCGCCTGCCGTCCGGGGTGAAGTCATGAGGGCGCGCGCGGCGGAGCTCGGCAAGACGCTGCTGATCTGGGTGCTGCTGCTCGGTCTGCTGTGGCTCACGGGGCTCGCCTGGGTCTACGACGACAGCCTGCTGGACGCGCCCGCGCTCGCCTGGGTGTCCGACGTCAGGCGAGCGCTCGGCCTCGGCGCCGCCGCGCCGGATCCGATCGCCCCGCCGGACGGCCGCGTCGCGCGGGAGGCCGCCAGGCCTGTGCGCGTCGCCGTGATGCAGGACGGGGCGCGCCTCGGCGCCCAGTACGCGCCGGAGGTGGTGGACGCCCTGTACGAGCGGCTGAAGAACATCATGGGCGAGGCGATCGGCTCGGCCGCGCCGCCGCGCCGGCAGACGCGGGCGGAGTGGGAGCAGGCGCTGGCGTACGACAGCGTGTACTGGGAATACACCGCCGCCGTGCCGCTGTCGGTGCTGGCCGAGTGGCTGTCCGTGGCGCCGCCGGCGGGGTTCGACGCGCCGGTGCGCCGTTTCTTTCTCTCAAACCGGGACGGGGCGCTGGCACTGTTCTTCCTCAACGAGGAGAGCCTCGTGCCCTATGTCAGCGACACGGCGCTGACCTTCGAGCCGGTCGACACCGCGGGGCTGTCGCCCTGCCGCTTCGCCTTCGAGGCGGGGGACGGGGCGCTGGCGCGCGCGCCCGACACCCTGCTGTTTGACACGCCGCCCGTGCTCATGGCCGTCCGCTGTGAGGTGCCGGCGCTGGCGGGGGCGGAGACGGAGGCCTTCCTGCGCGGTCTGCGCATCAACCCGGACACCCCCGCGCACTACACGGAACCGGACGGCACCGTCGTCTATGTGGACGACCCGCGCATCTGCCGCTTCTCGCCGGACGGCGTCATCCGCTACCGGGCCCACGGGGCGGCGGACGGCGCCGTCTCCGGCACGCCGGCCGGCCGGATCGAGGCGGCGCGCGCGCTGCTCGAGACGCTCGCGCCGTTGCTGGGCGACGCCCGGTTCTCTCTGAGCGGCTCCGCGCAGGAGGGGGAGGACCGGTTTGTGGTGGATTTCGGCTACGAGACGCAGGGCGCCGCCGTCCTGACGCCGGCCGGGGACCCTGCGGCGCGCGTCGTGCTGAGCGGCGGGGTCGTCTCGGAGGTCGTCGTGCGGGTCCGCCGTTTCACGCGGACGGACGAGCGGGTCGACCTCATGCCGGAGTCCCTGGCCTACCGCCTGCTCGCGGACCGCATCCCGGTGCGCGCCTTTGCCATGGAAGTCTGTTTCGCGGACGGCACGGGGGTGCAGGCGCCGCGGTGGTATGGGAACAATTGAGAATTGAGAATGGAGAGTTGAGAATTCATAATTTCCAATTATTGGGAAACTATATAGATTTTTGTGAGATGTATTTTAATGAAATACATGGATTGAGGGTGAGGTTGGGTGAATTGGCCGAAGATTAAGTGGCTTTTGATTGTTTGTTTGCTGTGCGGGAATCTGTTGATGGGCGGGGTCTATTGCGCCCGCCGCGAGGAGGCGCGGCGCACCGAGACGCAGATGCGGGCCGATCTGACCGCGCTGCTGGCGGCGCAGGGCGTGGTGCTGAACCCGGAGGGGATCCCCCTGCCCGAGGAGCGCGCCGAGGTCCACTACCTGCCGCGCGATACGGACAGGGAGGCGGCGTTGGCTGCCCTCTTTTTGGGGGCCGCCGCCGTTCCAGTCGACCAGGGCGGGTATATCACGCTCTATACGGCCGGGCCGGGCCGAATGCAGTTTCGCGGCGGCGGTCTCTTTTCGCTGGAGTACGAAACGCCCCAAGCGCCGGAGGGCGACGTCATGGAGGATGCGCGGCGCCTGCTGACAGACGCCGGGTTTTTGACCCGCGAGAGCGAGGAGCCGCTCCCGTCCCTCGGGGACGCCGGGCTCATCACCTTGCCCCAGAAGATCGCGGAGCGGCCGGTGTGGAACGCCTACGTGGCGCTGCGCTACGACGAGGCGGGCGGCCTTGGCGGCGTGTCCGGCTGCTGGTTGTGGGGCGTGCTGCACCCCGCCGCCGGCGAACCGCCCGGACCCTCGGCCGCCGAGGCGCTGCTCGCCTTGACAGACGCGCGGGCCGCCGCCGGGCAGCCCCTCGCACGCATCGAGTCGGCCCGGCTCGGCTTCTTCGCGGCGGCGGTGCCCCCGGACTTGACCCGCCTGGCCCCCTGGTGGCGCGTCGTGACCGACCAGGGCGTCTTCTACGTGGACGAAAACCGCCGCGTGCGCGAGACATTGCCCATATAAAAAATCCCTTCTGTCCAGAAGGGATTTTTTATATACGATCGATGCGATTTCCCGACACAACCCGCGCGGCCTTGGTAGGGACGGCACTCCGAGCCGTCCGCGCGGCGGTTTCGGAGAAACCGCCCCCAAATGTAGGGGACGCCGCCCTCGGCGTCCCGCCGTTCCTCCGTCCCCGTCTCCCTCGGCGTCCCGCCGTTCCCCCGCCGTTCTTCAATCCAAAGTGATGACGCGGTTGCGGCCTTCCAGTTTGCCTTGGTACATCCGCGCGTCGGCCGCCCGGACGGTGTCGTCCAGCCCCCGGTGCGGCGGGAGGAGCATCGCCAGACCAATGGTCAGCCGGATGTGGATCTGATGGCCGGAGAGCAGCAGCGGGGCCTGCTGCACCGTGAGCCGGAACCGCTCCATGAGTTCCTCCGCCTGCCGAAGCTCCGTCTGGCACAGGGCGATCAAAAACTCCTCCCCGCCCCAGCGGACCAAAATGTCGCTCTTTCGGAAGAATAAGTGCATCGTGTTGGCCAGGTACACAAGCACCTGGTCGCCCACGTCGTGTCCGTAGGTGTCGTTGATCTGCTTGAAGAAGTCGATGTCGAGCATGGAGATGCAGACCGGCGTGCCGGTCTGGGCGGATTGTTCCAGCTCCTGACGGCGGTCCTCCAGCATGCGCCGGTTGCCAAGGCCGGTGAGCGCGTCGACGGAGGCCTCCCGGGCCGCCTGCGCGAGCCGCGCCTGCTGCCGCGCCTTCACGAGCTGCTGCCCCATCGCGTTGTAATACAGCTCAAACGAGCACACCAGCAGCGCGCAGTTGATGATGAAGAGACGGCACGCGGTCAGGTTCATGCCCGTGTAGACGGGCGTTTGGACCAGGCCGTACCAGAAGATGCCGTTGATGGACAGGATGAGCAGAGCGTCCAGAATGGGGACGTATTTTTTTTGCAGAACAGGGAAAAAGTGGTTGGGCAGGATGGCCGCCGCGATGTAGGCGACGGACCCGCAGTTGCCCAGATAGTGGGTGAGGAGGAAGTGGATCATCACCACGGAGACGCACAGGACGAGGTAGGTGACGCGGCACGCCTCCGGCCGGTTTGTCCGGCAGTAGAAGAACAGAAAAACGGACATCGGCGCCTGGATGAGCATGGCATAGACAAGGGGCCACATGCCCTTGATGAAAAAATAGATGCCGAAGCCAGTGGCGATGGCGGTGGAAAAAAAGCACAAAACAAGGATGCCAAAACGAATGGAGACGGTCTGATCGTCCTCCAGCACAATGGCGCTCAATGTCCGTTTAAAAATATTCACGACGGCAGTCATCCCCCCTGTCTCCCTTGGGGCAGCCCGCGCGAAAAGCCCACTCCATTATAGATCGTTTGGCAGATGCCGTCAAGGCCGGGCCGGTCTCAGAGGGCGCGGCGGCCCTCCAGCGCGCGGGCCAGCGTGACCTCGTCGGCGTACTCCAGGTGCCCGCCCACGGGGATGCCGTAGGCCAGCCGCGTGACGCGCACGGAGAAGGGGCGCAGCAGCCGCGCGATGTACAGCGCCGTCGCTTCGCCCTCGGTGTCGGGGTTGGTCGCCATGATGACTTCCTCGATGCCGCCCGCGCTCACCCGCCCGACGAGTTCCGCGATGCGGATGTCGTCCGGCCCCATGCGGCTCATCGGCGAAATCACGCCGTGCAGCACGTGGTAGCGGCCTTTGAACTCCCGGGTGCGCTCCAGCGCCGCCACGTCGCGCGGGTCCGCCACCACGCAGATGACGGACGGCGTGCGGTGCTCGCTTTGGCAGATGGGGCAGACCTCGCTGTCGGAGAGGTTCTGGCACACGCGGCAGCAGCCGATGGCCCGCCGCGCCTCCCGGAGGGTGTCGGCAAATGCCTCGACGTCCGGCGCGGGCAGGGACAGGACATGAAACGCCAGCCGCGCGGCCGACTTGCGCCCGATGCCGGGCAGGCGCGCGAACTGGTCGATGAGTGTTTCCATCAGCGGTGGATACGGCGTCAAAACAAGCCCTCCCTTGGGGTCAAAACGGCAGGCGAAGACCGCCCGTGAAGCGCTGCATCGCCTGGGACATCTCGTCCTCGGCCATGCGCAGCGCCTCATTGGCGGCCGCCACAATCAGGTCCTGGAGCATCTCGATGTCCTCCGGATCGACGACGTCCGGCTGCAGCGTCACCGACAGGAGCTGCCGCTTGCCGTCGGCCGCGGCGACCACGGCGCCGCCGCCGGCGGACGCCGTGAAGGTCTTGGCCTCAATCTCTTCCTGCGCGCGCAACATGTCCTGCTGCATCTTCTGCATCTGTTTCATCATGTTGGCGCCGCCCATGCCGCCGCCCTGAAAATGTTTGGCCATCGGCTGGTCCTCCCTTCTCTTCGTAGGAACGGTGATGAGGATCGTTTGCGAGCGTTACGATTTACCGGTAGGGGACGCCGCCTTCGGCGTCCCGCCGTGAATGCGTTGGTACGTCTAGGATTCCCAGGGTTCTTAGGATTCCTAGGGTTCGACCCGGATCACGCCTTCGCCCCGGCGGAGCAGCGCCTCCAGCCGGTCGGCCGCCGGGGACGGCGGCAGGCCCGTGGAGACAGTGATCTCCACCGGATGCCCGAGGATATGCGCCGCCACGCGGGCCAGCGTATCGAGCAGGTCTTTGTCCCGCAGGCTTTCCAGCTCGTGCGCCTCGACGGCGATGAGCAGTTCGTGGTCCCGGACAGTGAAGTGCGCCCCGCGCAGCAACGCGGCGGAAAACAGGGAGATCTCCCCCCCAAGCGCCTGCAAAAACGCGGCGGCGAAGTCCGCCGGCGCCTCCGCGCCGTACATTTCCGCGGCGCCCGGCTCCGCGCCGCCTAGCTCTGGTCCGCCTGTCGCCGCGCCGTGCGTATCCGTTGCGGCTGCTTCCGCGCCGCCCGGCTCCGGATTGCCTGTCGCCGTGCCGTGCGTTTCCACGGCGGCTGTCGCCGCACCGCGTGTCTCCGCGGCGGCTGCCTTTGCGCCGCCCGGCTCCGCGCCTGTCGCTTTCGCGCCGCCTGTTTCCGCGCCGCGTGTCTTTGGATCCATGCTCTTCACGCCGCGCGTCGCCGCGGCCGGTGCAGCCGGGGGAGACGCCGCGGGTCCCGCCGGCCACGGGGGGCGGCCGGTCGGGAGAGGCGCCGGGTGTGCGCCGAGCGACTGTTCCAGGGCCGTCACGCGGGCCTCCAGCGCCGCCGTGTCGCCCGAGAGGCGCTCGTCGCAGAGCCGCAGCAGGCAGAGCTCCATGTCCACGCGCCGGTTGCCGCCGCGCGCCATCAGCCCCTGCGCCTCCTGGATGAGGGCGATCGCCGACAGCAGCCGGGCCCGCCCGAACTGCGCCGCGAGGGACTGCGCGGCGGCCCCGCCGATCTCGATCCCGGACAGAGACGGCAGATCCGCGGTGTACGCCGACAGCAGCAAATCCCGCAGCAGCACGCAGAGCTCGTCCAGCACCGAGGCCATGTCCCGCCCGGCCGCCACGAGGCCGGCGAAGAGGGACAGCGCCCGCGCGGCCTCCCGCGCGGCCACGGCGGCGGCCAGGTCGGAGATCTGCGTGAGACCCGCCAGCCCGAGCGCGTCGCAGACGGCCGCCTCGTCCACTTGGGACGGCCCGGCGGTGACGCACTGGTCCAGCAGCGACAGCGCGTCGCGCAGAGACCCGTCCGCCAGCCGGGTCAGCAGCAGCGCGGCCTCCCCGGTGAGGGTGAGACCCTCCCCGGCGGCCACCGCGCGCAGCCGCGCCCCGATGTCGGCGGGGGCGATGCGGCGGAAGGCGAAGCGCTGACAGCGGGACAGGATGGTGGCCGGCACCTTGTGCATCTCGGTGGTGGCCAGGATGAACAGCACGTGGGGCGGCGGCTCCTCCAGCACCGTGAGAAGCGCGTTGAACGCCCCGGAGGACAGCATGTGGACCTCGTCAATGATATACACCCGGCGTTTCACGGCGGCGGGCGTGTAGACCAGCTCGTCCCGCAGCGCGCGGATGTTGTCCACCCCCGTGTGGGAGGCGGCGTCCATCTCGACGACGTCCAGGATGCTGCCGTTTAAGATGCCGAGACAGGAGGGGCACCGGTTGCAGGGGTCGCCCGCCACGGGCGCCTCGCAGTTGACGGCCCTGGCGAGGATCTTGGCGCACGTCGTCTTACCCGTTCCCCGCGTGCCGGTGAACAGGTAGGCGTGTGACAGCCGCCCGGCCATACACTCGTTTTTCAGGGTTTCGGTGACATGCCGCTGGCCGACCACGTCGGCGAACACGAGCGGCCGCCATTTCCGATACAGCGCCTTGTACACGTGGCCCTCCCCGGGGCGTCGTTCTCCCGCAAGACCGCACACCCGCCGTTGAGGCGCGCGATCCGTCCGTTACCCGGGCCGCCGGCTCGGAGACGGCGCCCTTGCGGCACACGGGAGGCACCGTTTAATGCTGCTCGGTTCCCCGCCTGACATGGTTCACGGGTTCCCGTTGCGCAAGACCGGCTCCTCATCGCTGCACACCCGGGGCTGACGACACATCGCGGCCCCGCCGGCGGGGATTCATCCCTGCTGAGGCGGGTTGCAGGTGACAGGGCACCGCCGGCTCCCCGACTAGTGCGGTCTTGCGGAAGAACGACTGCCAGATGCAATGCGTCAATTATACTATGAAACGTGCACAAAGGCAATGGGGGTTTTGCAAATCCCAGCGTTTGTCAATATAATTCCCGGTCCATGTCGCAGACAAAGAGCAGGATCTGCGCCACGACGGCGTAAAGTTCGGGCGGGATCTCCCGTCCGAGGCCGATCTCATTTAAGGTGTGCGCCAATTCCGGGTCCATGTGGACGGGGACCTCGTGGGCGCGCGCCGTGTCGACAATGCGCGCCGCCGTGAGCCCGCGCCCGGCGGCCACCACGCGCGGCGCGCCGTCGTGTTCCGCGTCGAACTGCAGGGCGGCGGCCTCCCTGCGCAGCGGTCTCTCTTTCCACCTGGTCATCTCATCACATTCCTTTGGTACCTTGTCGCCGCGAAGCGGCGACAAAAAGCAAAAATTTGGGCTGGGGGTTGCAGGGGCAGCCAATGTTGGACATTATTGGACATTTTTAGAAAATTTTGGGTATCATATCGCCGGGGACCCCCATGGCTCCGCGGGCGGCGCCGCGTCAGATTTGCCGGTCGAAGCGATAGCGCCGGTCGAAAAACGCCCGGGCCTCCGCCACGGCCAGGGGGCCGGCGGCGGGCTCCAGCAGCTGAATGAAGGAGGAGCGGGTCAGCCGGTATCCGGCGCCCGCGAGCAGCGCGCCGAGCTTGGGGGCGGCGGCCCGCACCAGATCGGCCTGTTCCTTTGACGGCAGCCGGAAGTCGCACTCCACGTGTTTCCCGATGACTTTGACGAGCGCCTCCACGCGCCCCATGTGGGCGGTGCTGAGGGAGAGGAACAGCGTGGCGTTTTTCGGGTCGATCCGGCTGTGCGCGCCGTCGTCGCCGAAGACGTACAGCTCGGCGGTCGTCTCCTGCCCGTTCAGCGTGATCGGCCACTGGACCACGGCCGCGAAGTTGCCGAGCTGCTGCGTGAAGCGCACGCCGGCGGCGATGTCCCGCAGCGCCGCCTCTGCATGCACCCGCTCGGCGGGCGGGCGGGCGGCGGCTTCCTCGCCCGCGGCGCGCAGCGCGTCGAGGAGGCGCCGGGTCAGGTGGTCCGCGTCCATCGCGCGGGGCAGTTCGTCGGCCTGTTCCGGCCGGATGTCCCGAAAGAGTCCGGTCAGCGCCGCGCGCAGGGGGGGGGCGCCGGCTTCGTCCGGGGCCTCCGGCGGCCCGGACGTCAGACCCGCCGGCGGTGAACCGCCGGCCGTCCCGCGGACGGGGAGCGGCAGGATGTTGGACACTGGCACGCCGCTTGCCGCGCCAGTTGCGCCGGGTGCGCGGGGTGTGCGGGGAGACCCGTCCGTGCCGGCTGCACCGGGTGCGCCGGGTGTGCGGGGAGATCCGTCCGTGCCGGCTGCACCGGGTGCGCGGAGAGACCCATCCGTGCCGGGTGCGCGGAGAGACCCGTCCGTGCCGGGTATGCCGGGTGTGCGGGGAGACCCGTCCGCGCCGGGTATGCCGGCTACGCGGGGAAACCCGTCCACGCCGGGTGCGCCGGGTGTGCGGGGAGACCCG
>JAITDM010000156.1 GCA_031282535.1 Oscillospiraceae bacterium | reverse complement strand
GTGATCAGGTCGTACCGCTCACAGGCGAGCGTTCCGTTCACTTTGTTGTACGCGCCCATGACCGTCCACGGATCGGACTCTGTGACGGCGATCTGGAATCCTTTGAGATACACCTCGCGCCACGCGCGTTCGGAGGCCACCGAGTTGCCGCCTTCGCTGTACGAAACGCGGTAATTCTGCTGGTTGTTGCCCGCATAGTGTTTGATCGCCACGCCGAGGCCGACGGATTGCACGCCTCTCGTATAGGCGGCGGCGATCTTGCCCGTCAGCAGCGGGTCCTCCGAATAATACTCGAAGTTGCGGGCGCAGAGCGGGTTGCGGTGGATGTTCATGCCCGGCCCCAAGATGATATCCGCGCCGTTCAGCAGGCCCTCGTGCCCGAACGCCTCGCCGATCTGTTCGAGCAGTTCCGTGTTCCAGGTACACGCGAGCAGCGTCTCCACCGGCCACGCCGTGGTATTGACGCTGAGGTGCACGCCGGCGGGGCCGTCGATCACCTGGAGGGCCGTCACGCCGTATGTCTCAAGGTAGCCGATCCTGTTGTTCCCCGTGCCGCCCTCCAGCAGGCCGCCTTTGCCGCCGGACAGACCGGCCAGCTCCGCGTCGGACATCTGCGCGACAAACGCGTCCATCGTACAGTTGCCGTAATACACGTCGACGAGCTTGTAGGCGTCGCCGTCTTTGTGTTTGAAAAAGACCGAGTCCGCCGAAGCCGCGCCGGCCGCCGTGAAAGCCCGGCTGGCGCCGGCCGGCGCCAGCGCTTGCATCCGCGCCGCCGTGCTCGTGGTGTCCGCACGCGCGAGCGTATAGTACCAAACATTGCCGGCGGGGTTCGAGTTCGACTGAATCCTGAACTGATGCGTCCCCGCGGGCAGATACACGGTATATGCGGAGGATTCGACAAAGTGATAGTACTGGTTGCCCGAGACAGCCGTGTTGGGAAAATTGATTTGCGCGGGGTTCGTCG
Source organism: Oscillospiraceae bacterium (assembly GCA_031282535.1). GTDB lineage: Bacteria > Bacillota > Clostridia > Oscillospirales > UBA929 > JAIRTA01. The sequence goes on along the minus strand of JAITDM010000156.1, from coordinate 1,963 downwards.
CGGTCAGCACGCCGTCCACATACACCAGCACGGCGTTGTTGTACGCGGCGCTCGTCGCGAAGCTGACGACCAGTGCATAATGGCCGGCCTGCACGACGTTCAGCTTGTGCTCGACATACGACCCCGGGCGGAAGTTGGCCAGGCACTTTTCCTTCGGATTTGAACTTGGTATGTCTTCGAAGGCCGCTTTGGCGTGGGCCGGGTTCGTCGGGTTCGGATTGAACGCGTTGTAATCGAACATGTATAAACGCGTCGACCCGGCGGCGGGGATGTCGTATACGCCGTTTTCCAGCGACGTCGGCCACAGCGTCATGCCGTAAATATGGCCGCAGACCGCTTTCGTGCTGAGCTTGAATTCGCACAGGCCCGCGGGCAGGCTGACCGTATACGCCGCGCTGTCCACGATGTATGCGGTTCCGCCGCTGCTGACGAGATTGATAGACAAATCCGTCTGTTTCACACCGTCGACGTAAATGTCCAGCGCGTCGTTCACGGTGGCGGTGTTGGCATAGCTGAACGAAACGAAATACGTGCCCGCCTCCGCGACCTGAAGCCGGTAGGCGGCATAGTCCCCCGCGGCGGCGTTTTGGATGTATGCCGCGTTGCCGGCCCCCGTGTTGACGCCGCGCGAGATGCCGAGGGACTCGTCGGATGTGCTGACGGCGCCGACGATCGATTTGGCCGTGCTTGAGATGTTGTGCGTGACGACCGGACCCGCCGCGGGGCCGATGGTCTCAAAAGTGCCCGCATTGGGGTTCACAAGCCGCTTGAACGACTCGGTGAGCGCGAGCTGCTCGGTCAGCTGCTCCGTCACTGTCGTCGCGCCGAGCGTGTAGGCGCCCGCTTTGGCCGCGGCTCTGACGGAATTGCCGACAAAGATGTCATAGGCACCGCCTTCCATCACCCAGGCGCTCCGGTGGCCGGTCTTGCCTGTGTCGTCATACGACGCCATATCGCTCACTTTGAACGTGATGGTGAGCGTCTCGTGCCCGCCCGGCGCCAGTTCCTTCGTCTTGGCAAACGCGGCCAATGTGCGATCGGGCTTGATCATCAGGCCGTTCGGGGCGTCGTAATAGACTTGCACGACTTCTTTGCCGGGCCGGCTGCCGGTGTTCGTCACCGTGGCCGACACGACGACGTCGCCCGCCGTCGCCGGCGTATCGTTCTCGACGCGGACTGTGACGTCGGAGATCGAGAACGTCGTGTAGCCCAGGCCGTACCCGAACGGGTATTTGACTTTTGCCCGGTTGGCCGCGCCGGTTTCAAAGGCACATTGCGCGGGGGGGGGGCTTTGCGCTTGTCTGTTCACCGCAGTGTTTACAGCCGCAACCACCCCCTCAAATGCACAGTCATGTCGAAAGACTACCTAAAATCTTCCCTTTTTAGTGTACCATGCTTTTCCACCAAAGTCAATGAATAAATGGAAATATTTTGTGAATTTCATCCATGTTTTTGATGTTTCAGGAGATGGCGCAGAGATAGAAGCGCTTCAGATACTTCACCAGGAATTGAAAGAATACTTGCACATTTCTGAGCAAAAGTGTAATACATCTTGTAATTTGGTCAAATCTGGACTATAATAGATAAGGATGGATCAAAAGCGGCCGGGGAGCGCGCGCCAATTTCGACGGAAACCGGGGAGATTTTTCATATGAATATAAACAAGTTTCAAACCGCCCTCGCCATTGGCGAGACCATAGCGGTTGAATTTAAGAGATGCGGCGGTAAAATTGAAGCCGACACCTACGAGACTGTTTGCTCGTTTCTGAATCGTTTTGGCGGAGATCTCTATCTTGGCGTGGAGGATGACAAAACTGTGATTGGCGTACCGCCGAAAGCGGCGGCGGATTTAGTCAAAAATTTTATCACGGTGATAAGCAATCCGGACATGGTCACTCCGACGGTCTATCTCTCGCCGGAAATTTTTGCGTACGAGGGAAAGACGCTCATTCACATCCACGTC
>JAITDM010000189.1 GCA_031282535.1 Oscillospiraceae bacterium | reverse complement strand
TCGAGGAAGACTTTGAAGACCATCGCGTTGTTGTAATTTTTGGTGTGGCTCGCCCCGACCCAGGCCTCGAAACGGTCGTACCCCTTGCCCGCGATGTCGTAGACGACCGAGCAGTCCGCGTGCATGCCGATGCCCTTCGGCACGCCGTTCACGGCGGGCAGGGCCAGTGGATTCACGCCGTCCGGACCCGTCACAAGGAGCGGAGAGCCCTCAAACGGTCTGTCTTTCAGCGCCGTGCCATAAGGGGACCCGTGGTTGTCCAGCGCGTTCCAGTTCAGATCGCTCAAATAGACGCCGTGCGTGGAGAAGAAGCGGATCTGATATATCGTCTCCTGCCCGTCTGGACGGGTGACGATCACCCGGGTCACACCGGGAACCTGCGCCGCCGGCTCGATGCGGTGCGGCAGGGACGCGTCGGATTCGGCCACATGCACCGTCGGCACGGAGCCGTCCGCGTGTCCGGGGTATTGGTATCCGAAACGGTCCGGCGCAAACTCCACCAGCGGGGCGCCATCCACTAGGAGACCGGCGATGGCGGTCTCGGGAGAAAGCTCCTTCAACGTCAGGAATTTGGCGTCGGCCCAATCCGCGTGATCGCTGTTGTCCGAACCGTTGGTGTCGGCCTCCAGTCGCAGGATTTTTGTGTGGGCAATCGGAACGGAGATCTTCTGAGCCCGGTTGCTGACGCGGCCGGACGGGAGACTCTCATAGATCAGGACGTCGTCGGAGTACACGCGGAAGATGACGTCGCCCGCACCGATGGACGCCTTGAGCGCATCCACCGCGACATAGGCCTCGAACATTTCGTAGTCGCTGCCTTCCAGATCGAAGTAGACGTTGGCCGTCGCATGGGTGCCGAGGCCCTTGGCGAACGTGGTGCGGACATCGCCGACAAAGACCTCCAGCCGCGCGTTCTCGTAGGAGCGGTCCCGCTGTACGGGGCCGTAGGATGAGGATGACTGGGGGAGCCAGGTGAGATCGCTCAGGTACGTGGCGGTATCGGTCGTCATCCATTTCTTTTCCAGTGCGCCGTACGCCGCCGCCAGGGCCGTTTCCGCCGTGTTCAGGGCATCCTGTGTCACATACGGGTCTGTGAGCAGCGCCCGCGCGGTCTCCGCGGCGGCGTGCAGAACAGACCAGCTCTCGGGCGTGTAGTGGTGTTCGGAGAGACATTTTACGAGGCCGAGCCGGGCGAGGAGCGGGGTGACCGAGCGGAGCGCGTCCCGGGCGCCGCGCAGCGCCGTATAGGCGTCGCGCAGGGCCGGCGCCGCGGGTTCGGGGGCGGCCAAAAGCTGCCGCGCCGTCTCAAGGGCCGGGGCAACCATCGCCCACGACGAGACGGTGTGGTCGGTCTCCCGCAGACCGCCACACAGCCCGACGAGGCCGCGCAGGCGCTCGAAGTCGAAATTGTACACGGGGAGGCCGGTGTCCTCGCCGGTCTTCGGCCGGAGACGCGCGGCATACCCTGTCCCGAACGCCATCGGCCTTGTGAGCACGGTGTCGCTGTCGACCAAATACCGCGCGCAGACCAGCGGCGCGCCGGCGTCCGACGCCGCGCTGACGCCGATTTCATCCATGTAGATCTCGGCCACGTACGCCGTACCGGGCGTCAAAAAGTCGAGCGGGATCTGCAGTTCCCGTTCGACGGCGGAGATGCTGCCCAGGTACCAGTCGTTGCCGCGACGGCGGGCGTAAGTGGCGTGGGAGGACAGTTCCGCTTCGATCACCCTGAGTTCGTCCCATGTGGCGGGCAGATCCGCCCAAAATTTCTTTTCCTCCGGGCGCAGCGATGCGAGGGAACTTGGGTTCCCGTACCAATAGAGCGAGTTCAGCCCCGTACGGAACATCATCGAGGACGCCAGCGCATACCCGCGCGTGGCCTTGCCCGGGTAACAGAACGTGTGGTCCGTCGGCCCTTGGATGGCGCGCGTGAACAGCGTGGTGATGTCCTGGGCGATCTCAGCCGTTTGAATGCCCTCGTCGCCGAGGATACCCTCGGTCGTGAGGCAGTTTGGGAATGTGCGCTCAATGCCCGTCGTCACGTACTCATCGTGGATGGTGAGGATCAGCCTGTGCCGCGCGGCGGCCTCGATCATCTCGCGGTTGCGTTTCTCGGACATTTGATCGCGCACGGTGACAAAACCGGGTTTCACGCCCTTGGCCCCCCAGGCCGCGAAGCGGGCGAACAGCTCGTCGGGGGTATAGCGCCCGTATTTGTCGAACATATGCCGCCCGTTGACATAGAGAATCATACCGACGCCCTGACTGTTGGCGTAGGCGCAGATCTCAGGCATGTTGAGGTCGGGGCTGAACCATCCGTCGGCCGACCACACGGGTTCGCCGGTGAGCAGCCCGTACGGGGGAAAGCCGCGCTCGCTGGCGTCAAAGTGGCCGTCGGCCACAATGTAGTCCTTCAGCAGGAGCTTCACCTGGGCGAGTTCCGCCGAGTCGCCGGCCTCCGGCGCCAGCTTGGCCGGGTCGAGCCGCGGGTCACAGCGGTCGTCCAGTTCGGGACCATACCAGCCGTAATCCAGCAGCACGTATTCAAGGCCGTTGGCCTTCGCTGCATCGATCCATGTCTTCAATGTCTCCGTCGTCTCCCGGCCGGCGCCGAGCATCAGATTTTTGCCGGGCTTCACCCACTCGGAGAAGCGGTAAAGCGCTTCGTTCGGTTTGTCATTTAAGTTCAGTACGATGTCGCTGTGCAATGGGAGTTCCTTCAATGTCTCCGCAACCACCAGCACGCGCCAGGGGGTGGCGGCTGGACTGCCGCCGGCGACGGAGACAGGCGCGTCGTCCGGGCCCTGCTTGACGCGCAGTGCCCGCGCGGCGGTGTCTTTGGTGAGCACCATGGCGGGGTAATTGTTCAGATTTGCCTCGCAGAGGGTCACGACGGCGCCCGTGCGGCAGGTGATCGTCATCGGGCGCTGGTAGTTGACGCTCGCAAATTGTTCCACCGGAACCGCCTGCGGAACGGTCTGGTTGTTGTTGACGTGTACCTGAGCCATGGCCCCCACCGGGAAGACAAAGCCCGTGTGCTCGCGCGTGACCCGGTAGTCGTCCGCTCCCTCCGGGAGGAGGTACCGGAAGGCGACGCCCGTGTCATAGGCCCGCACGACGAGGGATATCCGCCGTCCGTCGTCGTTTTTGACGACGAACTCCTTCTGGTTGTAATGGTCTCGGATCTCCGCCTTTTCACCGACGACTGGCGACCATGTCTCGTCGCCGTCGGTGACGACGACTTTCTCCAATGTGAGACCACGGCTAAAATCCCCCGCATCGGTGACAAGACCGAGCGGAGAGGCTTCGACCAACGCGTCGCCGCGCCAGGTTACATGGTAGTAGGGCACGCCCTGGTCCAGCCAAAAGCTGATCTCCAGGGGATTGGACGGCGCGCGCACCGACGCCGCCTCCTCCGGCGGTGCGGCGGCGGAGACAGGTACCGCGGACGGGTATGGGGACAGCGAGATGATCAGCATCAGTGCCATCACCGGACAGAGCACTCTTCGCAGCATGGTATACATTGACAATCACACTCCTTGTAACGAACTCAGCATCTACAGTGCGCGCATGGTATGTAAGCCGTTTGAAATATATGCATATCATTTGCATATATGCACGAAAAAGGCAGTGAAGATATACAACTACA
>JAITDM010000118.1 GCA_031282535.1 Oscillospiraceae bacterium | reverse complement strand
GCCAGGGCCGCCGCCTCCGGCGGCAGCGCCTGTTTCAGGCCGTCGCCCAATGCCCGCGCCCATACGACGGGCCGGAGTGACCAGGGAACTGACTCCGGGCGCTGCTGTGTATACGCGCTCCGCTGCGTGACCGAGAGCACCACGCCGCGCGGGCGCGCGCCGGCCAGCCGGTCCTCCTCGCTCCCCGGCGCCGGCGCCCTGATCTGCGCCTCCATCACGAACCGGTCGCCCGGTTCCATGTCCGCCGGTATGTCGTCGAGGTAGAGCAACGCCTTAAAGCGCCGTCCGTCCGGGCGCAGGACCCGGGCGGTCAGCCGGCTCCCGTACGCCGTCTCCTCCGGATAGGAGAGCGCCTCGGCGGTGACCGTTTCCCGCACGCCGTCCAACGGCAGCGCAGGCGCGACAAAGAGCGCGTCATACCCCCAGCGCCAGGCAAAGCCCGCCGCGGCCGACAGGCACACCACGGCCGCCGCCAGCGTCAGCCACCCGTGTCGGCGCCAGAGCAGCGTCAGCGCCAAGGCCGGCGCCCCCACGGCCAACGCCGCCAGGGCAGCCGCAGGGGTACTGCCGAACGGCAGCCAGTAGTACGCGAGCACCAGCGCGCCGCTCAGGGCAAGGATCCCGGCAAACACCGGCCGGGCGAGGAATTTTTCCCGCAGAGACGACACGGATCAGCCCGGCGGCCAGGCCAGTGCCCGACCGGACAGCAGGTGGAAATGGAGATGCGGCACCGACTGCCCGGCCAGCGCTCCCACGTTGGACACGATGCGGAACCCCTCTTCAAACCCGTGCTCCCTGGCCAGCCGTGCGATGACGGCAAAGATATGCCCCACCAGGGCCGCGTCCTTTTCGGTGAGCGCCGCCGCCGAAGGAATGTGGGGCTTTGGGATCACCAAAATGTGTACCGGCGCCGCCGGCGCGATGTCATAAAACGCCATCACCAGGTCGTCCTCATAGATCGTCTTGGCGGGGATCTCCCCGGCCGCAATGTTGCAAAACAGGCAATCCATTTTGCACGCTCCCTTCTTTTGTTATCACTCAGTGCTGAGTGCTGAGTGCGCGGTTCCGCGTGTGTGACAACTCCGCATCAGGAATCAGTATACCATACCATGTGGGCCGCTGTCATCCCCGAGTTTGTGCTCCGTTATGCCTCGAACAAATCCGCCGCTCTATTGTCCGCCCCTTTGCTGTTTCAACCATGCCGACAACTCGTCCAGATCGTCCGCCCGAATTCCTTTCCCGTCATACAGCGTGTTGATAAGGCTGACGATGGAGCGGTCGTGATACTTTTCAACGAAATTGTTCGTCTCAAATTGTACGTATTGCTCCTTATCGATCAACGGATAGTACGTGCGTTCTTTGGATATCTTCTCGGTACGCAGAAAGCCTCTGTCGATCAATCTCAACAGAAGAGAAATCAGCGTTTGGAGTTTCCACCCCTTGCTCGCCCCCAAGCGTTCCATCAGCATGTTCGTCGTAACGGGAGGGTCAAGTGCCCATATCGACTTCATAACCTCGAATTCCGCTTCTGGCAGTTTTTTCATGCCGTTCAACCGACTCAACTCCTTGCGATTCCACGCCCGACACGGCGCGATGATCTGCTGCTGTCTATGATGATACGATACATCTCAATGCAAGTTGTTCCACACATTGGATACGTGTGCGATAAGGAACAGTCCGCCAAGCGCTACGAGAACATAATTGCCTCGCCACCACCCGAGAAACGAATAGTAAACGGGCGGCAGTGCCACCAATGTGCAGAGCATGAGCGGCAGACTTTGATAGCCGTTGAAGTAAAACGCCCAGCCCGTGAAATAACCGATGATTGCGAGCATGGCTACACAAAAAAACACAATTTCCTTCGTGCCGTGGAGCGAGAACCATTTTCCGTCATCCCGTACAAGGAACAGCAATGCAACGATGCACGATACGCCGAGCGCCTTTTCCGCCGCATTTAAGAGCGTCGACTTATCCGTCATCTCCATAAGCGGATTGGCCGTAAGCGGCATCAGCGGCATGATGATGTATGGCATCTCCTGCAGGACAAAAAACGCCAACCCCAATGCGAAAAAGCCAATATATTGATGTTGTGTCAGTTTTAACCATTTTGCCATGATTATCCGCTTCTTTTCGCTTGTTTTTGCGCATCTGCTTATACGCTAAAATCCTCGCTTTTGAAATTGCTGTAAAACCGTCCCTTTTGTGCGGCAAACTTCAATACGCAATAGTCGGGGTCCGTTACGCCTCCGGCGTAATATGTCGTATCGCCGTCTCGCCATATCGCTTCTTTCGTCGCCGCGTCGGTCAGGACCTCTATCGCGCCAATGAGTTGAACGCCGCGAAAGAAACGCTTGTCATAAAAATAAATCGCGGCGTTCGGGTTCTCCCGGTACTGCGTCGCACGCATCGACGATAGATTGGTCGTGAACCAAAATGTGCGAATGCCTTCGCGTTTACGCGGCGATAACATCGCTTTCATATTCGGGAATCCGTCCCGATCGACCGAAGCAATAAAAGCCACACTCTGTTTGTCGATTAGATTCCCGATCGTCTGTTCCGGATTGCGCATCATAACGATCGCCCCATTCCCCGAATATCTCGCCTTGCTTTGGTCGCATCTGCTGTTTTTGTATGGTGCCCCATCCATTTGTCGAGGCCAAATATCAGGTAGCCCAACACCAGAAAAGCAACCGTGATCATAAGCACATAGCGTGTCACACCACCCACACCGATTGCATCAATATCCACAAAGAAATATGGATATCGGCTGCCTCCTATGTAAGTAACTCCGAGCGGAGCCGCTATCATGGCATAGGCCAAATAACACAGCGGAATGACAGTCCACCGAAATGGATCCAAGACATGATAATGCCCTTTCTCATCAAAAAGCAGCCAGTCAAAAATCATCAGAACGGGCGTGAGGAAGTGTACAAAAAAATTACCGGCGCCGCCCTCGGTCATGGAAAATGGCGTGTCCGCAAGCATGAATTGATATACAAGCAATGTCAGGGTGATGGCGATGATCACCGCTCCTTTGCAATGCGGCATATAGGTAACAGCCCCATACAATCCGCTTCTTTTCATCTGTATGATCGTTTGAATGGCGGATACGGTTAAGAACGCAAGACACAGAAAATTGCTCTGTACTGTGTAATATTTGATCGTGCTCAAACTCAACGTGTTTGGAAAACCAAATATCAGCAACACACCCGCCAAGCAGACCGCCATGGCCGCCATTTTGTAGACCAAAGAAACCACCCGGCTCTTTATGTACATCGCTTTGCCCTCATTTCCATGAATTTGACGGTTTCCAGCCGACATAGCCGCTGCGGACTTGACAGGATCGAATCTTTCTGGTACACTGTCCTCATCATTCACGATGGGAGCTGGAAGGATGCGCCACACCTCTTGCTGATTGCGGACACCCGTCGGGCGGACAACTCCGCCCCGGCTTGCGGCGTCCCGGCAAGAGAGCGTGCGCCTCTGCTTCCGGCTTTTTTGCGCCCTCCATCCGCCAACGGGCGGGGGCGCGGCGGGCTTTTTCGGGATGCGGGCGTTCGCCCGCATCTTTTTTTGTCTGTTTCACACCAAAAACCCGCTCACAAAGGAGGGTCCCGCATGTCGGTCATCCAAGTCTCAGATTTGACCTTTTCTTACGACGGCAGCGCGCAGACGGTCTTCGAGGACGTCAGCTTCCGGTTTGACACGACCTGGCGCCTGGGCCTGGTCGGGCGCAACGGACGCGGGAAGACGACCCTCCTGCGCCTGCTCATGGGGCAGTACGCATACCGCGGACAGATCCTGGCGCCCGTGCGCTTCGACTACTTCCCACCCGATGTGGACGACCGGCGCCGGCCGGCACGCGACATCGCGGCGCGCCTCGTCCCCCCAAACGACGCCTGGCGGCTGTCCCGCGAGCTCTCTCTGCTCGCACTGGACGAGGCGGTGCTCGACCGGCCGTTTGATACCCTCTCCCCGGGCGAACAGGTCAAGCTGCTGCTGGCCGCGCTGTTCCTGCGCGAGGGACGCTTCCCGCTGATCGACGAACCGACCAACCATCTGGACCTGCACGCGCGCGCCCTGGTCGGCCGCTATCTGCGGCAAAAGGAGGGATTTGTCCTCGTCTCACACGACCGCGCGTTTCTGGACGCCTGCGTCGACCACATCCTCGCCTTCAACCGGACCGGCATCGAGGTGCAGCAGGGTAATTTTTCCACCTGGCAGCAGAACAGAGCGCGGCGGGACGCCTTTGAACGCGCCGAAAACGACCGCCTGAAAAAAGAGATGAATCGCCTCACCGAGGCCTCCCGCCGGACGGCCGGGTGGGCCGACCGGGTGGAGGCGAGCAAAATCGGCGGCCACGCGGCGGACCGCGGACACATCGGACACCAGTCCGCCAAGATGATGAAGCGCGCCAAGGCCACACAGCACCGCCGGGAGACCGCGGCCGCGGAGAAGGCCAACCTGCTGCACAACCTGGAGTCGTCGGCGCCGCTGGCCCTGCACCCTCTCACCCACCACGCGCCGCGCCTTCTGGACGCCGAGGCGCTTCGCATCTGTTACGGGGACAGCGTCGTCTGCGAACACATCCGCTTCACACTGCGGCCGGGCCAGCGCCTGGCGGTCATCGGGGGCAACGGCAGCGGAAAATCCAGTCTCCTGAGGCTGGTCATGGGCGAGGAGATCCCCCACACGGGGCAGTTCACGCGGGCGAGCGGGCTGCGGCTCTCCTACGTACCGCAGGACACCTCGTCTCTCCGGGGCGACCTACGGACCTACGCGCGGGACAGCGGCCTCGACGAGACGCTGTTTTTGACGCTGCTGCGCAAGCTGGATTTCGCCCGCGCGCAGTTTGACGAGGAGATGCAGCACTACAGCGAGGGGCAAAAGAAAAAGGTGCTCCTCGCCCGCAGCCTGTGCGAACAGGCGCACCTCTATGTCTGGGACGAACCGCTGAACTACGTGGACGTGATCTCCCGTATGCAACTGGAAACGCTGATCCTGACACACACGCCGACGATGCTCTTCGTCGAACACGACCGCCGCTTCATCGACGCCGTCGCCACCGATGTATTAACATTGTGACATAAAAGTATATT
>JAITDM010000076.1 GCA_031282535.1 Oscillospiraceae bacterium | reverse complement strand
GGAGAATTTCGCGGTCTGTGTCCTCCATGGCGAGGACCGCAGATGTCACCATGCTTCGCTCGTCCTCTGAAATTGCCTTCTCCTCCGGCGTGCCGCTATGGTCCGCAAGAATGCTCTCTTCCAAGGGTAGAATTTCGCTCGCTTCGCGGATCTTATTCTTCGCCTTGTTCCGGGCGATGGCAGCAATGTACGATTTAAGTTTCTCTGCTTTGTCCGCGTGGTCCCAAAGGGCAAGGAACACATCCGACGCGACTTCCTCAATGTCCTCGTGCGTCAATGCAGTCCCCGCCGTGTTGCGTATGATCGTGCAGACATACGCCGTGTACTTGTCAATCGCCTGTTCCAAAGCCTTCTCGTGTCCCTCGCGAATCTCACGCAGCAGAAGTGCATCCATCACGCTGCTGATCACCTCCTCGTCGGTTCGTTTGACGGCCGTCACCTATACAGACACAAAAAATGTGCGTTTGGTGACGTCCGCCTCGCTTTCAATTTTGCTTCCGGCACCCAAGCGGAACCCCTCGGCCTGCCTATTCGTCACACAACGCCATATTACACTGACAAGTAGAGCGCGGAACCCTTCCCCCGGCGGCTGCGCCGCAACAAACGAACCGGCGGCTCCACTTTGTGAAGTCGCCGGTTTTTGTACCCATTATTTACCAGTTTTGCAACAGGCTCCCCACCTGGCAGTATTCACGGCGGGACGCCGAAGGCGGCGTCCCCTATGACGTTGATGCTGGTAAATCGTAACGCTCGCAAGATAACAGGCAGGCATCTCGCCCATCAAATCGACCTCACAGCCCGATGTCCCGGCGCATGTGGAGGCCTTCAAAGCGGATGGCGTCCGCCGTCTCGTAGGCCAGGCGGCGGGCCTCCTCCGGGGCATAGGCGCGGGCGGTCACGCCCAGTACGCGTCCGCCGGCGGTCACACAGTCCGTGCCCTGCCGCGCCGTGCCCGCGTGGAATACCACGCGCTCCGGGGTGTCGTCCGGCAAGCCGGTGATCGGCAGCCCCGTCGGATAGGACCCCGGATAGCCGCCGCTCGCCAAGACGACGCAGCAGGCGGCCTCCGGCCGCCAGCGGATGTCCGCCGACGCCAGCGTGCCGCCGCGTACGGCCAGCAGGATGTCCAGAAGATCGCTCTCCAGCAGCATGAGCACCGCCTGCGCCTCCGGATCGCCGAAACGGGCGTTGTACTCCACGACGCGCGGCCCCTGCTCCGTCAGCATCAGACCAAAATAGAGGACGCCCTGAAAGGGCCGCCCCTCGGCGGCCAGCGCCCGGACAGTGGGCGTGAAAATGGTCTCCTCACAGAGCGCCGCCAGCGCCGGCGTGTAGCCGGGGGCCGGCGAAACCGCGCCCATGCCGCCGGTGTTCGGGCCTCGGTTGCCGTCAAATACGGGCTTGTGATCGCGCGAGGAAGGCATGGGCACCACGGTCTTGCCGTCGGTGAAGGCCAGCACGGTGACCTCCGGCCCTGTCATGCACTCCTCGACGACCACCCGCGCGCCGGCCTCCCGGAATCGCTTGTTCTCCATCATATCCCGCACGGCGCGCACCGCCTCGTCCTCCGTACGCGCCACGACGACGCCCTTGCCCAACGCCAGCCCGTCGGCTTTGACCACAATGGGCGCGCCCTGGGCGCGGATGTAGTCGATCGCCTCGTCCGGCCTGTCGAAGGCGCGCCACCGCGCCGTGGGAATGTCGTACTTCTGCATCAGCGTCTTGGCGTAGATCTTCGAACTCTCGATCTCCGCCGCCGCGCGGCGCGGGCCAAAGGCCGGAACCCCGGCCGCCTCCAACGCGTCGACACAGCCCAGCGCCAGCGGATCGTCCGGCGCCACGACGACAAAATCCATCCTCTCCCGCTTGGCAAACGCGACGATGCCGTCCACATCGGCGGCGCGCACCGGCACGCACGCCGCCAGCCGGGCGATGCCGGCGTTGCCCGGCGCGCAGTACAGCTCCGTGACGCGGGCACTCTGCGCAAGCTTCCAGCACAGGACATGTTCGCGCCCTCCGGACCCGATAACCAACACCCTCATGGGTACACTCCCCTCTGCCTGCAAATGTTCATCAGTGTTTGAAATGACGGACTCCGGTGAAGAGCATCGCGATGCCCGCCTCGTCGGCCGCGTCGATGGATTTCTGGTCGCCCACCGAGCCACCCGGCTGGATGATGGCCGTGACGCCGGCTTTCTCGGCCTCCCGCACGCAGTCCTCAAACGGGAAGAACGCGTCGGAGGCCATCACAGACCCCCGGGCCGCCTCGCCGGCGTATTGGATGGCCAGCCTCAGCGCCGTGACGCGGTTCGTCTGTCCCGGGCCAATGCCCACCGTGCGGCGGCCGTTTGCCAGCACAATGGCGTTGGATTTGACGTAGTTGACCACCTTCCAGGCGAAATGCAGCGCGGCCAGCTCCTCCTTTGTGGGCGCGCGCCGGGTCACGACGACCGGCTCGGATTCGTCGTACAAAATATCATCCCGGCTCTGCACCAACAGCCCGCCGGAGACGCGCCGCAGGTCGTAATCAAACGGAATGTGGGGGTCTCCCATCAGCTCCAACGTGAGCAGCCGGAGATTTTTCTTCGCGCTCAGAATCTCCACCGCCTCATCGGTGAACGCCGGCGCCACCACGATCTCGAGGAAGAGCTTGTGGAGCTGCGCGGCCGTCTCGGCGTCGCAGGTGCGGTTCAACGCGACGACGCCGCCGAAGATGGATACGGGATCGGCCGCGTAGGCGTTTTCCCACGCCTCCAACAGCGTGCGCCCCAACCCCACGCCACAGGGGTTTGTGTGCTTGACGGCCACCACACAGGGTTCCTCAAACTCCCGGATGAGCTCGATCGCCCCGTTGAGATCGCCTATGTTGTTGTAGGAGAGCTCCTTGCCGTGGATCTGCTCCAGGGCCGGCAGCGTCCCCTCCCAGCGGCCCACCTCCCGGTAAAAGGCCGCCGACTGGTTTGGATTTTCTCCGTAGCGCAGCGCCTGCTCCTTCTCAAACGTCAGCGTCAGCGTCTCCGGGTACAACCGGCCCGTCTCGTGCCGCAGATACTCGGCAATGAGCGCGTCGTAGTGCGCCGTGTGTTCAAACACCTTGGAGGCCAGCGCAAACCGCGTCTCCCTGCTCACGCCGCCCTCCTCCAGCGCGTCCGCCACCATGTCGTAGTCGATCGGATCAATGACAACCACCACATCCTGCCAATTTTTGGCAGCCGAGCGGATCATCGTGGGGCCGCCGATGTCGATGTTTTCGATGGCCTCGGCGAGCTGCACATCCTCTTTGAGGATCGTCTGTTTAAACGGGTAGAGATTGATCACGACGATGTCGATCGGCTCGATGCCGAGCAGTTCAAGCTGGGCCATATGGTCGGGATTGTCCCGCATGGCCAGAATGCCGCCGTGCACAAAGGGATGCAGCGTCTTCAGACGACCGTCGAGACACTCGGGAAACCCCGTGATCTCGCTGATGCCCACCACCGGGATGCCGCCCGCCCGGAGCGCGGCTGCGGTGCCTCCGGTGGACACGATCTCATACCCCAGCGCCGAAATCCGCCGGGCCAGTTCCACCACGCCTGTTTTGTCGGACACGCTGAACAACGCACGCCGCTTCATAACAGTTTTCCCCCAAATTCGTCAGTTTTCACTGATTTCTTTCTGTTTCTTTCTGTGTCATATCATATCACAAACGCGTTCGCTTGACAACCGTGTCCGGCCGCAAAGTAAATCGATCAGACCGGCTCCACGTGGAAATGCGCCAAAAGAATTTGTTCCGCCTCGCTGTTCCAGAGGCCGCTGTGGGCGGCGCAGCTCTCGTGCAGCTTGGCAAACAGTGGGTTGTCTCCGCCCAACTTCTCAAAGTCGTCGATGGCCGTGAGAGGCAGATCGATGTGGGTGTAGCTGAGGATCTTGCCGGCGCGGATCTCCGGCAGGCGGGCCGTCACCCCGGCGACGGCGTCGATGCCGCAGATGTGGGAAACCATCACCGAGGGACGCAGCCGCTTCGCGGCGGACAGCGCCAGCGCCTCCTTCATATCGTCGGTGTTGCCGCCGGTGCTGCCCAGGATGTGGGTGCTCGTGTAATGGCAGTTGTACAGGTTGATCAGGGCCTTGAAGTCGGGGTCGGAGGGGCCGGCGAAGAAATTCATGCAACCGTCGAAGGCCAGCAGCGCGTCGCCCGTCTCCGCCAGCGCCCGGACGGGCGCGTACACAAACACGTCGTCGTAGCCGCGGCCGCCGGTCAGCGCCCGCAGGCTCTCGACGCTGCCCTCCGGCCGCAGCGCGTTCACATAGATCAGCTCCACGCCGTGTTCCCGGGCCGTCTGCGGAGAGACGAGCCGTTTGGCGCGCTCGATGCGACCCTCGTCCGCGTCGGCGACCACCACCCGGGCCGGCTTTTGCGTCAGGCACAGCGGGTACTCCAACGCGCCCAGTCCCATCGGTCCGCAACCGCCCAACACCAGCACATGGCCCCCGGGTTTGACGCCCATCGCGTGGTCGTAATTTTGTTTGTTCGTGTGGTACATCATCCTGTAACCGCCGATGATGCAGCTCATGGGCTCGCCGAGAGACGCGTCGTAGTAGGCGTCGCCGTCGTAGTGCAGCAGACAGCCCAGTTCCATGACCTCGCTCGGCATGATACAATAGGTGGCGGTCCCGCCGCAGTATTCATAGGAGTAGCCCGGGGAGTCCAGCTTGCCTTGATAGTTCAGCGCCGGCTGCTGGGCAAATTTCTCGCCCGGTCTGAATGCGTGCCGCCACTTCTCCCCCACTTTTACAATGTCGCCCGCAAATTCGTGGCCGATGATGATGGGGTTCGTGTCCACATTGGGCGGGCAGCGTTTGTGAGCCTTGCCCTGCCGCAGCAGCTTGTAGGTGGACATGCAGATGCTGTCGCTGATGACCCTGACCAGGATCTCGTCGTCCCGGATCTCCGGCAGGTCAAACGCTTCCAGTCTCAGGTCGTCCACGCCATACAGGCGCACCGCTCTCGTTCTCATGGGGATGATCCTCCTTTTGGGGCGCCTCAGACCGGCCGCATTTCGATCTGCGCCTTCCATTTGTTCACCAGCGCCAGCGCGGGCGGTTGGGTGCCCTGCGTGGTCACGGCGCCCAGGGAGGCCGCCATGGCCAAGCGCACCGTCTCCTCGAAACCGAAACCTGTCTGCAGGGCGCAGGCGATGGCCCCCACCATGCTGTCCCCGGCGCCGACGGCGGAATGCGCCTCGACGGGCGGGGCCGTGGCCCATACGGCGCGCTGCCCGGTAAAGAACATCGCGCCGTCCCGGCCCATGCTCAGCACCACCCATTCGATGCCCTTGCCCAGCAGGGATCGGCACAGCGCCGGGAGACATTCGTTCGGGGTATCGCTTGGCAGGCCGCCGTACTGCAACAGTTCGAAACGGTTCGGTTTGACGACATGGGGCGGGGCCTCCAGCGCCCTACGGAAGGGTTCCCCGTCCGCGTCCACGATCACCCGGCAGCCGGCGGCACGCAGTGTCCCGGCAAACAGGCGATAGGTATCGACGCCGGCGCCCGGCGGCAGGCTGCCGCTCAACACCACCACGTCGCCGCGCCGGGCGAGGGCATGCGTCTTTTCCAGCAGGGCCGCCACCTCCGCGTCCGTCACACCGGGGCCCGGCTCGTTCAGTTCGGTCAGACGGTTTTCCCCATCGAGCACCTTCAAATTCGTCCTGGTGGCGCCTGCCACGGTCAGAAAGTCGTGCGCCAGCCCCCGCGCCTCAAGGCGGCGAAGCAGCTCCCGGCCGGTCTCACCGCCCACAAAGCCCGTGCAGACAGACGCGCCGCCCAGTACGGCCGCCATCCCGCTCACGTTGACGCCCTTGCCGCCGGCGTCCACCCGCACATGGCGCAGGCGGTTCAGCGCCCCCGGTACGAGCCGCGTCAGCGCCGCCGTCTTGTCCAGCGCCGGATTCATCGTCACACAGACAATCATCGTCATTCACCACCGCACATGGCCAGGATGAACCACTTTGCCTTCTCCGGACCGCAGGATGTGCCAAGAACCGCCCGTCCGGTACTCTTCGCACCTATTATATCGAATCAAACGCCCGGTGACAAGAAGAATCGTTTTCTGTTTGGCGCCTGCTGTACATGATTTCGCTCCCTTTCTTTGTCAAATAGATATAAACACACCGCTATTTCGCACAAAACAAGAGCACCAGGCGGCACCGGCTCTCCCGGCCTGGAAAAAACAGACTTTGCAAACGCCTCCATCTCCCGTATAATTTCTGCAAGACATGGACGTCTGCCAAACACATCGACCAGGGAAGGAGGAAGTGCATATGAAAGCCTTTGCCTATGTGCGGGTGTCTACGCAGGAGCAAAATGAGGACCGCCAGCTTCTCGCGCTGGCCCCCTTTGACATCCCGGCGCAGAACCTGTACATGGACAAGCAGTCCGGCAAAGATTTCAAACGGCCGGCCTACCGGCGCATGGTCAAACGCCTGCGACCGGGGGACATGCTGTATCTGAAATCCATCGACCGGCTGGGACGCAACTACGCGGAGATCATCGAACAGTGGCGCATTCTCACCAAGGACAGGGGGGTAGACATCAAGGTACTCGACATGCCGCTCCTCGACACCACCTACTGCAAGGACCTGCTGGGCACGTTTATCTCGGACCTCACGCTGCAGATCATGTCTTTTTTTGCCCAATTGGAGCGCGACACCTTGCGCCAGCGTCAGGCCGAGGGCATCGCCGCCGCCAAATCGCGCGGCACCCTATTCGGACGGACGCCGGCACAGATGCCGGAGGATTTCGAGACCTTGTACCGACGATGGCGCGTTGGCGAACTGACCACGCGGGAAATCACCGCCCTGTGCGGGATCAGCCGGCGCACGCTCTATGAGAAAACAGAGTCCTGGCGTAAACAGGACAAGCTGAAGTTTCTCCAAGCCATCGGCGCCGGCTGACGACACCCACACAGACCCATTCGAGGTGTTTAACATGACCAAAACAAACGCTATCCGCATACTGGACGCCGCAAACGTTGCCTTTACGGTGCGTGAATACGATGTCTCCGACGGCGAAATCTCCGGTGTTGCGGTCGCCGCAAAGATCGGACAGGAACCGGAGCGCGTGTTTAAAACGCTCGTCACAGAGGGGAAACACACAGGCCTAAACGTGTTCGTCGTGCCAAGCACGGTGGAACTCGACCTCAAAAAGGCGGCTCAGGCAGCGGGCGACAAGTACATCGAGATGATCAAGTCACGGGCGCTTGAGCCAAAGACAGGCTATGTCCATGGGGGCTGTTCGCCGATTGGCATGAAGAAGCAGTTCCCAACCTTCATCGACGAAACCGCACAATGCTACGATACCATCTACGTCAGCGGCGGCCGTGTCGGTTTGCAGGTCGAGCTTGCGCCCGACGACCTTGCGAAACTGACCAAGGCCGTCTTCTGCGACTTATTTTAATCTGGGAGGCAAACACTATGTCTTTCACTGTCACCTTCAGCGACGTCGACATGACGTCTGCGATCTGCGGGAGGAAACGGCCATGAACGGTCCGTCTTTTCTTCTGAAAGAAAACGATCCGCGCGTCGTCGACGCGCGGGTCGCGGAACAAAAACTGCTTTCACATTACAAACTGGACGCACACATTCGATACATCCCGTTCGGCGATTTCGGATATAAAATCAGGGTGCTCGAAATCGGCGCCGGCAAACCTGTCGTCATAGTGCCCGGCAATACCGGCGACGCCTTTCCCCTCATCCCGCTGATGGCCCAATTGACCGGCCGGCGCGTCATCGCCGTCAACCGCCCGGGCGGCGGCATGAGCGACGGCATGGACCATCGGAACATCGACTTTCGAAAATACGCGGTGCAAACTGTCGCCAGCGTGCTGGATGCTTTTCATCTCGACGACGTTCCCATTGTCGCCCATTCCATCGGCGGACACATGAGCATTTTGACGGCCATCGACCGGCCGGAACGCGTCTCGACCCTTGTGTTGCTGGGCGTGCCCGGGAACCTGATAAGCACAAGCCCACCCGCCGCGCTGCGCGCTCTCTCCGTCCCGGGGCTCGGCCATTTGTTATACCATCTCGTCATGCCGAAAAAACCGGACAAATCACTGGGGAGTCTTCGTTTTATGGGGCATCCTCCGGAAACGCTGGCGGAACTTCCCGATGCTTTTTCAGATTGCTACTACGATTTTCAGCGGCTTCCCCATTACAAAATTTCGAGTCTCAGTCTCATGCGTCGGATCAATACCCTGCGAGGTTCCCGGCCGGACGTTCTGCTTCACAAGGAGGACCTGAACCGTGTAAAACAGCCGACCCTGTTCCTATGGGGCACAAACGATCCGTTCGGCGACGCAGAAACCGGCCGCCAGATCGCATCATATTTTCAGCAGCCGGAGTTTCACGCGATACAAAGCGCCGGCCATCTCCCCTGGCTGGACAGGCCGGAGACATGCGGTTCGCTCATCATGAAGTTTATCGAACATCGCTGACGCAAATACAGAAGACACAGTTGTACGGGATGGCAGCGTGCTATCATTCCGCTGCCATCCCGAGCATTTGCAGTATTTTGTCCGCGGGGCGCGACATCAGCCAATCCCGCGCGCGCTGCTCTTTGCCGTCCATCAACGCGAACAGACAGGCCGGGCACTCGGTCTTCGTGACGACCGCCGCGAGGTCTTTGCGCGTCTCGTACTTCACCGCCGCAATCTCCGCGAACAACTTGTCCTGTCGCTCCGCGAACGCCGAAATTTTGTCCGTGATTTCGCCGAAGACGCCATTGTATTCCGGGAAATATGCGAGAAATTCCTCCTGCTCGCCCTTTTGGAGAATTGCGACGATATTTCCGCGCGTCGTAGTGCCCTGCACGAGATGATTGAGCGACACATACAGCGGCGATTTGACTTTCACACGATTGTAGTGCTTATCGACGACGACGTAGCCCTCTGCGTCGTCGTCGAGTTCTTTTGCGCTCGCGATGCATGCCTCAAGCGTCCCAAGCGGGAACACGCGCGGTTTCGCAATGCCGATGTCCGCGTCGATTTCCTGCAGCGTGGTGTGATTGCGCGTCCCGATGTGATGGATTCGCGTTTCATCGTACCTGACGACGATGCGGTTGTGCGGCGATGTCAACTCGAACATATACGTATTGTCCGGGTCGAGCGCGGCCATTTCGACGCCTGTTTTCGCCCAAGCCTCGGTAAAAAGGTCGTACAGATTGTACCGTCCCGTGCCGGTGAGCAGGGCGCTGTTGATGTGCGCGTTGCGCGCGTCAATCTCACCGTTCGACGATACGCGCCATGCGCCGCGACGGTTCCACAGTTTGATAAAAGAACCGTCGATTTTTTCCTGCACGGTGGCGGACGACCAGTCAATGTCCGGCACATAGCTCTCGCCGTAGTTGCCGAACTTGAAGAACGGCACGCACACGGGGCGGTATTCGTCGGACTCGTCAAGTATGATGCCGCGGCACTCGCGCACGAGTGGCTGCATAAAGTCGGAGCGTATCTGGTCGTATCTGAGCAGTACAAAACCGCCGTCGCGTTTCGTCTTGACATAGTACGGCGCGTCGGCGAGCAGCGTCTCCCAGTCGCGGTTCGCGTGGATGAAATTCGTAACGGCAAGCGTCAAATGTAATTCCTCCGAAAGCGGTAATATAAAAAGCGCATTTGGCAGTTTTCCATTTGCGCCGTATTTTCAG
>JAITDM010000185.1 GCA_031282535.1 Oscillospiraceae bacterium | reverse complement strand
CGCAACCCCTAAACCCCCGTCCTCATCCTCCGCGTCCCCCGTCCTCAATTCTCCATTCTCAATTCTCCATTCTCAATTAGCGGCGGCGCACCGCGCCGCCGCTACGCCACTTCCACCTTGGCGTTTGTCGGGACAATGTTGATGTAACTCTGTCCCCGGCCGAGGACGAGGGGCGCGCCGCCGTCTTCCAGCGTGTAGACAAACGGGGCGTCGTGGGACGCCTTGGACCAGACGATGGGCGTCATCCGGCCGCCGCAGGCGAAGAATCCCTCGCCGGTGCCGGTCAGGCGGGTCGTCAGCCGTCCGGCGCTGTCGCCCTTGATCTGGCTGACCGCGGCGCGCAGCACCAACACATTGACCACCGAGACCTGCGTTTCATCCTGTCCGTCGATGTAGGGGGCGTCGTACTGCGCACAGGCATACCGCTTTGTCTCCGGGTCATAGGTGAAAAGGCCCGTTTTGTAGGAGGAATACCGGATCGAGATCGACGCTGCCGGCGCGCCGGCAGCGGGCGTGCCGTCGTCGGCGAAGCGGAGGGTCTCGCGGTAGCCCTCCTCGTGGCGGATGCGCACTTTCAGCGTCTGGAAGACGGACTCGATGCGCGCCCCCGACGTGAAGGCGCTGTGTTCGAGCCCGGCGTTTTGGATGCGGTCCTTGTCGCGCCAGTAGAGCGACCCCTCGTAACCCCGCAGGCAGTCGAGCGCGGCCACGCCGCGTTTTTTGATCTCCGTGTACGCCTCCGGGCTGCCCCCGGCGTGCAGCAGGATGGCGTCATGCCCCTGCGCGATGTCCAGGTAGTAGGCCCGCGTGCTGCGCACGGTGCCGATCTGCGGCACCCGGGAGGGGTTTTGGAAGACCCCCACCATCCGGGTGATGCCGCCCTCGGCCAGCGCTTCATAGATGATGTCCGCCTGCGAGACGCCGAACATGGGCAGCGCCTTCTTCAGATTGTTGAGCATGACGGCCGCCGGCCGCCGGTCCTCGTAGTCCGCCTCCATCGGCAGACCCGTCAGCGGATTGACGCCTTCCAGGCCCGCGTACGGGTCCGGGGTGGGCGTCGGGGTCGGTGTGGGCGTCGGCACGGGGGACGGCGACGGCGTCTCGATCACCTCCGGCGAGGGCGGCGGCGTGGGCTCCGGCTCGGCTTTGCAGGCGCCAAGCAGCGCGCCGGCCAGCAGCGCGGCGCCCAAAAGCAGACCGGCGCGTCCGGCGCGGCGCCCGACGACACCGCGCGGATGGCATACAAATTTTTCCAACGAGCCTCTCCCCCGTCCTCACAAACTGCGACCCGATCAGTACCCTGTTGCCGCGAAGCGGCAACAAAAAACAAGAATTTTGGCTGTGGGTTGCAGATGCAACCCACATTAGAATAAACACATGGTATATTTCGATGAATTTATACTGTATGTTTTCTTTTTATCCCATTCTCCGGCTATTTTGCTGTCTTTATTGTATCCCGCCCGGTCCCGGGTGTCAATCCAAACGCGTCCCCGGTTGCCAGTACAGGTTTCTCGTGATATGATAATGGACGCGGCGCGCGCCGCAAGTGTTGAGTGAAGTCCATCATACACAGCGCACAAGACAGAACTCGCAAATTATGAATTATGCATTGCGCGCGCGCCGCGCGCGCGAGAGGGGGGCGGCGGTATGCCGGGCAAGAGGGAGACATGGGCGCGGCTCCTCCGTTACGGCGTGGTGGGGGGGCTCACCACGGCCGTCAACTGGGGGCTGTTCACACTGCTCTACACCGCCTGGCAGATGAACGAGAATCTGTCCAACGCGATTTCGGTGGTGTGCGCCGTGTGCTTCGCCTACCTCGCAAACAAACATTTCGTGTTCCGCACCCGGTGCGCCGACAGGCGCGCGCTGGCGCGCGAGGCCCTCTCTTTTTTTTCGGCGCGCGCGGCCACCATGCTCTTCGAGCTCGGCGGCGTCTTTGTCTTCGTGACCCTGATCGGTTGGACCGATCAAGCGTTCTGGGTCAAGGGCGCGGTCAACGTGGTGGTGATTTTGCTCAATTACATCCTCTCGCAGCGCCTTGTTTTTCAAAAACAGGCGCACCCGACAGATCACAACGGACCAGATCACAGATAACAGTCGGCGGCACAGTCGACGGCGCGCCTGGGTCAGTCTGCGCTACTTGTCAATTGTCGACAGTTTGTCTCGGGAAAAGGCCGTTATGTTCCTAAAAAATTCTTGTGAAAAAAAACACAATCAGATCTTTTCAATCCTGTTTGGATGTGATATAGTAGATTTGATATGCAAATGTGAAGGAGGATCGTTTCGATGAGGAAAATCGCATTCACAGAGACCGTTCTGCGCGATGCGGGCCAGTCGTTGATTGCCACCCGTCTCCCATATGAGAAGTTCGAACCCATTCTGGAGACGCTGGACCGGGCCGGCTACTATTCCCTGGAGTGTTGGGGCGGCGCCACGTTCGACACCTGCCTGCGGTATCTCCACGAGGACCCGTGGGAGCGGCTGCGCAATATCCGCAAGCGCGTCAAGAACACCAAACTGCAGATGCTGCTGCGCGGGCAGAACCTGCTCGGCTACAAGCACTATCCCGACGATGTGGTGCGGACTTTTGTCGCAAAGTCCATCGAAAACGGCATCGATGTCGTCCGCATCTTCGACGCGCTGAACGACCTGCGCAATCTGGACGTCAGCGTCAAGGAGACGATCAAGCGCAAGGGCGTCGCCCAGGTGGCCATCAGCTACACCACAAGCCCCGTACATACGCTGGAGAACTATGTGGCGCTCATCAAGCGGATCGAGTCGATGGGCGCGTCCGCGCTGTGCATCAAGGACATGGCCGGCGTGATGAGCCCGAAGGAGTGCTACGACCTCGTGAAGGCCATCAAAGAGAACTCCAAACTGCCGCTGCATGTGCACACCCACTCCACCACGGGGCTCGCTTTCATGACCTATCTGAAGGCGGTCGAGGCCGGGGCGGACGTCATCGACACGGCCATCTCCAGCTTCTCGGGCGGCACGTCCCAGCCGGCCACCGAGACCCTGGCCTACGCGCTGGCACAGCTCGGTTACAAGACGGATCTCAAGACGGACGTGCTGAAAGAGATCAACGATTACTTTAGGCCCATCCGCGACGAATACATCCAGTCGGGGCTGATGGACGCGCTGGTCATGGGCACGGAGACCGACGCGCTCAACTACCAGATCCCGGGCGGGATGCTCTCGAACCTCGTCAGCCAGCTCAAGGCGCAAAACGCGCTGGACCGCTTCCAGGCCGTTCTGGAGGAGACGCCCAAGGTGCGGGCGGACCTCGGCTACCCGCCGCTCGTCACGCCGATGAGCCAGATGGTGGGCGTGCAGGCCGTGGCCAACGTCCTCTCCGGCGAACGTTACCGGAACGTCTCGAAGGAAGTGCGCGCGTATCTGCGCGGGGAATACGGCGCGGCGCCCGGCCCGGTGAACCCGGAGGTGCTGAAAAAGGTGCTGGGCAGTGAAACCCCCATCACCAGCCGTTTCGCCGACACCCTCGGCGAGGGTCTGGAGGCGGGTCGGAAGGAAGCCGGCGCGTTGGCGCGCTCCACCGAGGACGTGCTCTCTTACATCGTGTTCCCGCAGGTGGCGGAGCGCTTCTTTGCCTGGCGCGAGGATCAAAAAACACGCCGGCTCCCCTACACAATCGTCAAGATATAAAGGAGGAGATATCATGTTGTTGCTCGCCGTCGCCCGCACCACGGAGCAGCTCACCGAGATCTCCCTGTCCGAGGGACTGCTCATATCCGTGGTCGGTATGTCCGTCGTATTCGTGGCGCTCACCTCCATCATGGCACTGACGAAGCTGCAAAGCGCCATCATCCTGTCGCTTCAGAACAAGCGCGGGCAGGCCGCCCCTGCCACGGAACCCGCGCCGGCCGCGCCGGCGGCCGTACCGGCGATCGTACCGGCGGCCGCGCCGGCCTCCGCCCCCGGCGCCGTGGCGCTCGTCGGTGTGGAAGATAAAATCGCGGCGATGATCATGGCCATTGTGGCCGATGAGATGAAAACGCCGCTGCATGAACTTCGCTTCATTTCTATCAAAGAAGTATAGGAGGGGAACTGAGATGAAATACCATGTGACACTGGGCGGAAAGACCTACGAAGTGGAAGTGGAAAAGGGAGAGGCCATCTTGATCGGTGTGGCGGACGCCGCCGCGCCGGCCCCTGTCCCGGCCCCGGCCGCAGCGCCCACACCGGCTCCGGTGGCTGCCGCCGCGCCGACACCGGCTCCGGCTCCGGCCGCCGCCGCGGGCGAGGTGGTGTCTTCGCCGATGCCCGGTACGGTCATGTCCGTCAAGGTCACGGCCGGCCAGGCCGTCAAGAAGGGCACCGTATTGGTCGTTTTTGAGGCCATGAAGATGGAAAACGAGATTCTGGCGTCGCGGGACGCCTCCGTGGGGCAAGTGTTCGTGGCGCAGGGCGCCTCCATCGACACAGGGACACCGCTTCTCACGCTGGTATAGGAGGGGTGTAAAGAATGAATATAGGGAAAGTCCTGCAGGATCTTTGGGAAACTTCCGGGTTCAACAACCTGTTTGTTCACTGGGAAAACGCCGCGATGGTGGTCATCGCGTGCGTCCTTTTGTATCTGGCGCTCGTCAAGGGTTTTGAACCGCTGCTGCTCGTGGGCATCGCCTTCGGCATGCTGCTGACCAATCTGCCGCTGAGCGGACTCATGCACATGGAATTTTATCAAGACAAAGTCGTCGACTACGGGCGCGTCCTGCATGAGGGAGGTCTTCTGGACATCCTCTATCTGGGCGTCAAGCTCGGGGTTTACCCCTGTCTCATCTTCCTCGG
>JAITDM010000289.1 GCA_031282535.1 Oscillospiraceae bacterium | reverse complement strand
TTCTGTTGGCGCTGGTCGTGCCGCCGCCCGCGTTGCCGACGGTGGTCACGGCGGCGCCGGCGGCGTTCTTCATGTTCGGGACATTCGTCCAAACGGGATTCGCCACGGTCCCCGCGTTGTACTGGACCGCGCAGTTTCCCGGCAGCGTCACGCCTGAATCCGATGCGGTACCGTCATACCACCACATGACCCTCGTCGCGTCCATCTGATACGGCTCCGGCCACGTCAGGGTGACGGTGACCGGAAAGCTGTCGGTGTTCCACGAGTTCCAGCCGTGGCTGGGATCCGTGCTTGTCGGCAGGCTCCCGTTGATGATCCGCGCCGTCTGCGCCGCCTCGTCGCCGTTTGTCGTGTTGGCATAGCTCGCCGCTATTGTGACACCGGGCGCGCGCGCAATGTTGCCGCCTGCCAAACTGACCACGTCGCCGACGTCCGGAAGCGCGGCAAAGACCGCCGGCGCCGACGTCAGCGTGGTCAGGATCAATGCGGCCAGGGTGCAGGCCAGCAGCCTTTTGACCAATCTCTTCTTCAACTTCATCGTGAAATCCTCCTCATCGTATTTCTCGTATCCCATATATTTTGATTGATTTCAGAATATATTTTTTGCGAGGAGGGGTCAATGGATTTATTTATTGAATTTGTTTATTATTTTATGTTTTTATCTGGATTCTGCGCGATCTGTTTGGCGCTTTTGTGCTGAAATTCCGAACTATTTGGATCTCGAAGTCGCCGTAACCGCCGAAAAGGCAGTGTTTGCCACATGGGGCGCCGCATTGGAACGCCCGCGGGACGTCCAAAACGACTCTTGGCAGCCAGGCCGGCATCTGGTATAATATAGTTTCAAATGGCCTGACCGGCAGGCAGATCGGTCCGGCCCGAGGGGGAGTCGATGGAACTGCTCACGGTGTGCATCATGGCCGTCACGCTGGCGCTGGACGCCTTGGCCGTCGCGGTCACGAACGGGATGGCCTGCGCGGGGTTTCGCCCCAGGCACGCGGTGTGGATGGGCGTCTATTTCGGGGCGTTTCAGTTCTTTATGCCGCTCATCGGGTACCTGCTGGGCAGCCAGTTGCTTCGGTACATAGAGAGTGTCGACCACTGGCTGGCGATGCTGCTGCTCGGCTTCATCGGCGGGCGCATGGTATACAACGCGCTGCGCCGGCAGGGAGAAGAAGAGGGCTCGATGAAAGCGCTGACCCACCCGCAGTTCCTGCTGCAGGCACTGGCCACCAGCGTGGACGCGCTGGCCGTGGGCGTGACGCTGCCGCTGCTGAAGACGCCGGTCCTCCTTTCGGCCGCCATCATCGGGTGTGTGGCCTTCGGATTTTCGTTGCTGGGCGGCCTGCTGGGCCGGCGCCTGGGCGCGCTCTTCCGCCGCCGCGCCGAGATGATCGGCGGCATCGTCCTGGTGCTGCTGGGCATCCGGATTGTATGGGAGCATACGCTATGAACGTTCTTCCGGTCGACGAGGCCTTTGTGGCGGGGATTTTGCCGCACAGGCCGGCGGAGATGCACAAAGGGGACTGCGGCCGGGCTCTGCTCGTCTGCGGCAGCGTGGGCTACACCGGCGCGGCCCGGTTGGCGGCGGAGAGCTGCGTGCGCGCCGGCGCCGGGCTCGTCAGCCTGCTTGTGCCGCGCAGCGTCTATCCGATCGTGGCGGCTGCCTGCTGCCCCGAGGTGATGTGCCGGCCGCTGCCGGAGGACGCGGAGGGCCGGCTGTCCGCGCAGGCGCTGCCGGAGATCCGGGCGCGGATGCAGGGCGTACACGCCCTGCTGGCGGGGCCTGGGCTCGGCCGGTCCGAAGCGCTGGACGCACTGGTGGCGGCGCTGGCCGCCGAGTGCCCGGCGCCGTTTGTGGCGGACGCGGACGGTCTAAACGCCTTGGCCGGACATATATTGAAACGGACGGCGCCCCTGATCCTCACCCCGCACGAGGGGGAGTTTCGCCGCCTGGGCGGCGATTTGACCGAGGGGCGGGACGCCGCCGCCCGGCGGATGGCCGAACGGCGGCGCGCCGTCGTGGTGCTCAAAGGTCACCGCACGGTGACGGCGTCGCCGGACGGCCGGCTCTACGGCAACGGGACGGGCAACCCGGGCATGGCCAAGGGGGGCAGCGGCGACGTGTTGGCGGGGCTGCTCACCGGGCTGCTCGCGCAGCGCGCGGCCCGGCCCGATCTCTGGCGCGCGGACGAGGCCGAAGTCACGGCCGCGGGCGTGTACCTGCACGGCCGCGCGGGGGACCTGGCCGCCGCGGCGCGCGGTGTCTACGGCATGACGCCGTCCGACTTGGCCGCGCGCGTGCCGGAGGCGATCGACGCGGTGCTGCGCGGCAAACAGGGGGTTTGATGGCAATGAAACAGATCTGCGCGCGGTTGTGCGCGCTTGCGATGGCCCTTGTGTGCACGTGCCTGTGCGCCGCCTGCGGGCGCGCGGACGCCGTCGACGACGCCGAGGCGGTCCGCACACTGTACGCCGACCTTAGGCGCTGCTCTTTACAGGCGGTGCTGACGGCGGATTTTGGCGATGCGGTGAACACGTT
>JAITDM010000227.1 GCA_031282535.1 Oscillospiraceae bacterium | reverse complement strand
GGCCTGGGAGGGCACGATGGTCGCCTTCACATACTTGTTTTCGAGCACAAAGGAGGGATATGTGGACTGCACCACATATTTCATCTCCCCATTGCTGCCGGTGAGGCCGTCGGCGGTCGTGTTGTTGATGTTTACCGCGTGGCGTGTTCTGGAGTCGAACCCGCCGATCAGGGGGTCTTTCTCGCCGTCGTACTGGAAGTACATCACATCGTTGTGGCCAAATTTCACCACGTCTTCCGTGATCGTAACGCCCTTGTCCCAACTCGGGTCATAGCCCTCCGCGTAGGGGATCACTTCGGCGTTTTTGGCAATCGCGACGCCGCTGATCGCCGTGTTGCGCGGGCCGTTTGTCCGCTGGTTGATGACGCCCACCGTGCCGTTTGCAAGCCCCGGGTTGGTCACGGTCTGGGTGCCCCAACTGCCTCTGGTCCCGTAGCCCACCAGCGCGCCGGCCTTGATGGAGACGGCGGCGTCCGCATCCAGAGTCACCGCCAGCCGGTTGTTGTTGTTCACGACGATGGTGTGGCTGTCTTTGAAATAGCCGATCACGACGTCGCCGGGGAAGGCGGACAGGAAATCTTTGCCGCCCGCTTTGACGCCGTGGAAGGTCAAAATCTCTTTGAGATCGTCCGTCGTCAGCACGGTGCCGCACATGCCCGTGGCGGTCTCAAAAAGCGCCTGATAGTACCGCCTGTTGCCGTCCTCGTCGGGCAGGTCCGGGTCTATGACGTCGTAGAGCTTGTTGGCCCAGTTGCCCACGTTGTTGGCCTGGTTCACCGTGCGGAACCGGGAGGCGTCCGCGATCCTCGTGTAGGCGAAAGGCCTGTCAAATGTGAGTTCGATTTCAAATTTACCGCTCTCCGACTCGGTGAGCTCCGCCTTCAGCAGTTTGAAATCGCTGGCGGGCACCGCCGCCAGCGCCGGGATCGTGCCCGCCAGCGCCGGCGTGCCGTTCTGGCCGGCCGCGTTGATCAGCCCTTTGATGTCGGCGTCGCTCCAGCTGTAGGTGTACTCG
The DNA here is from genome assembly GCA_031282535.1 of Oscillospiraceae bacterium. Classification (GTDB taxonomy): domain Bacteria; phylum Bacillota; class Clostridia; order Oscillospirales; family UBA929; genus JAIRTA01. The sequence goes on along the minus strand of JAITDM010000227.1, from coordinate 2,020 downwards.
GTGCCGCTCTGGATGTCGCCGCTGTAATAGAGGATGAATTCGCGGCCTTCGCCGACGGCGCCGAGGGGATGGTCCGCACCGATGCAGTAAGCATACGAGAGCTGCAGGGTGGAACCGCCGCCGACGATGTTGTAGGTGTTGCCGAGGTTGCTGCCGCCGGCGTAGGCGCGGTTGAGCAGGCTGTCGGTGCCCGTCATGTTTTGGCCGGCGTTGTTTTCGCTCAGGACAATCCGCTGATTAAACCTGACGTAGACGGCCCTGGTGTCCAAAATTTTGATGTCTTCCACGGCCAGGATCGGTGCGGCGGCATAGCTGCCGGCGGCGTAGACGGCCGCCTCTTCGCTCATCGGGTTGTCGCTGCGGTCCCTGACCCAGACGTCGCCGCTCTGTTCCTGCTGATCATCCTCCCAGTTGTGGTACAGGGGGATGAACTCTCTGCCTCCGAAATCGAATTGAAGGGTGCCGCCCGCGTCTTTAAAGGTCGGCCCGCTGTAGGCGTCCAGATTGCCTGTCGAGCTGCCGAGTACCAATTCGAAGGATCTCTTGTCGTCGCGGATATAAATCCGGCTGTCCTCGCCGACGTTCACCTGCTTGTTGTCGTGCAGGTATTCGCCGTCCAGTTTCAGGTAGTACGTCAGATAGTTCGAACGGGCCAGGGCGTACTGCTCAAAATGTGTGCCCACTTCGTTGTTCAGGTACACGATCGCGACTCTCTCGTTCAAAACCTGGACATCTGTGATTTTAAACGTGTCGTCCGCTGCTGTCGCGGTGTCCACCAAGAGCGTGGGCGGGGCGAGGAGCGATACCATCGCCACGGCCAGCAGTAAACTGATGATTTTACTTTTCAGTTTCATTGGGTTTTGCTCCTTTCGCATTTTCCCATTTGTTGTGTTTGTCATATCGAGCCACACAGGGTCCTTCCCGTCACGTCAACCGGGAACACGGTGTTTACTCGGTCAGCGTGATGACGACCCTGGTCCGGTTGTTGCCGTTGGGAACGCGCAAATCCGCCGTCTCGATCTGCGGCAGAGCGGCGCCAATGTGCACCGGCGACCGGTAGGCGATGATGACGTCCACGCTGCCCGCCCTGGCGTGCGTCCACTGGCTGCCGGATTTGGCCGCCGCGTACGCCACGCCGCGTTTTGTGATCTCATCCAGCCTCACGTAGCTGAATGCGGTCACCGCGGGGTCCCCGCTGACATATCTGACGCCGTCGTAAGCGACGTCGCTGCCGTCGATGGTGATGCAGCGCGCCGAGGAAAGATCCTTGCCCCGCGGCGCAAAGCCGAGAATATCCCAGGCAAAGAGCTTGATGATATAATCCGGATGCGCGGCGGTGTCGTACTCAAACCTCTGCACGGCGGACGACTCCGCCTCGGCTGCCACCGAGTACAGCTTGTGATAGCTGAGTTTACCGTCTGGCTCGTACACCGCAAATATGAAACTGACGCTGACACTGGCCGGCGTGAGGTTCTTCAGCGTGGCGGTGACGCCCGTCGCGTCCTTCACGGCCAAAATCTTCACGTCCGGCGCGATTTCCGCCTCCTGGCCCGCGTAGGTGACAGCCGCCGCCGTCACAGATAGAAGTCCAATGAGCATGATGACGCATGACACCAAAGCCAACTTCTTCCCCAGAACAGAACTTGCTCTTTTCATACCGAACCCTCCTTGTCTTTCCTCAAACGTCTTTTGCTGTTGACAAAACCCGCTGTTCGTCGACGATACGGCCAACCTCCTCTTGCAAATAGATCTCACTTCTGCCACGCCTTTCCCCCCTCTCTTTCTTTTTGCAGGGCGGGGCCGTTTGAAAATCCCCTTTGTATCTCTGTTTGTCAAACGACCCCAAACACCCGTCACACCTCTGTCAGAGCCAGCGTGAGGGATACAATTTTGGCTGTCTCCGCGCGCGTGATGGGCCTTTGCGGGGCAAAGAGCCCGCTCGGGTATCCGGCGACGACCTCCGCCTGCCGAAGCGCGTAGACAGCCGTTTTGGCATACGCGGCGATGTCGCCGTCGTCTG
>JAITDM010000219.1 GCA_031282535.1 Oscillospiraceae bacterium | reverse complement strand
TTCACACACGTGTCATGGGGACGACGCAATTGATAATTGATAATTGAGAATTGAGAATTGAGAATTTTTCCCATCTATACGGCGCCCCCGCAATTCCCCTCCTTCGGAGGGGGCTTTGGACGCGCGCCCCCAAAGGCCCCTTTTGAAAGGGGCTCCCGCCGTCAGGCGGGTGGGGTTTGTCACCCACCGCGTGCCGACCACGCAGTGTGTCAAACTATATGTGTCACGGGGACGTATCCCTTGACACGCGCGGGACGCTGTGGGCAGCGTCCCCTACAATTATCCCCTGACAATTGGCGGGTGGACACCGGGCGTCGGCGGGCGAGGACGCCTCACCACAGGAAATTCTCAATTCTCCATTCTCCATTCTCCATTCTCCATTCTCCATTCTCCATTGTATTCAGATTCTCCGGTCGAGGCGTTCGGCTTTGGCCTGCCGGAGCGACTCGAAGCGCCCCTCGTCGATCGCGCCGCGGATCTCGGCCATCAAACGGTTGTAAAAAAACAGGTTGTGCAGCACGGAGAGACGCAGGGCCAGGATCTCCCCCGCCTTGAAGAGATGCCGCAGGTAGGCGCGGCTGAAGTGCCGGCAGAGCGGGCAGCCGCAGGCGGCGTCGACAGGCGCGGCGTCCCGGGCGTATTTTTCGTTTTTGATGTTCAGGCAGCCCTCTTCGGTGTAGAGATGCCCGTGCCGCGCGTTGCGGGCGGGCAGTACACAGTCGAAGAAATCCATGCCGCGCGCCACCGCCTCCAGGAGATTGCCCGGCGTACCCACCCCCATCAGGTACCGGGGCCGGTCCGCCGGCATGTGCGGCTCGACCAGGGAGATGATGCGGTACATCTCCTCGGTGCTCTCCCCCACCGCCAGCCCGCCAATGGCGTAGCCGGGCAGCGCCAGCGCGGCGATCTCCCGCATGTGCGCGACCCGCAGGTCGTCGTAGGTCCCGCCCTGGTTGATGCCGAAGAGCGCCTGGTCCGGGTTTTGCGCCCCGTCGCCGGCCGTCAGCCGCCGCCATTCGTCCCGGCAGCGCGTAAGCCAGCGCGCGGTGCGGGCGCAGGAGGCCTCCACGTAGTCGCGCGGCGCGGGGTTCGAGACGCACTCGTCGAAGGCCATCGCAATGTCCGCGCCCAAAGACGCCTGGATGGCCATGGACTCCTCCGGCCCGAGGAAGAGCCGCCGCCCGTCGATGTGCGAGGCAAACCAGACGCCCTCCTCCGTGACGCGCCGCAGCGAGGCCAGCGAAAACACCTGAAACCCGCCGCTGTCGGTGAGCATGGGGCCGGGCCAGCGCATGAACCCGTGCAGCCCGCCCAGGGCCCGGACGATCTCCTCCCCGGGGCGCAGGTGCAGGTGGTAGGTGTTGCAGAGCGCGACCTGACAGCCGACGTCCGCCAGGTCGAACGACGACAGCCCGCCCTTGATGGCGGCCTGTGTGGCCACGTTCATAAAGACCGGCGTTTGGATCTCCCCGTGGGCCGTCCGGTACACGCCGCGCCGCGCGCGGCCCTCCGTCTTTAGCAGGACAAACGACATAGACACCCGGGGCCGCCCCTCCGGACAGACCCCTCCTCCATTCTATTCGCCTCTATTCGCCCGCAAGACCCGCCGCCCATTGGACGGCGACGTAGATGACGGGCTGATGCAGCAGGTAGATGAGCAGCGTACGCCGGCCGATGGCCGGCAGCACGGGCACGCGCCACGTATAAAACCACGCGGGGAAACGCCGCTCCCGGACGTACGCGCCCAGCCAGACGCCCAGCAGGTACAGGAAGAACCACGGGATGAGCGGGAAATAGTCGTAGGCGCGAAAACCCCGGTACAAGACGCCGAACATATACAGATACGGGAACCGCGCGGCGCCCTCCGCGTAGAACGGGAACCACAGATACCCCGCGGCAAAGAGCGCGGAAAAAAGCACGGGCTGCCACCCGCGCGGGATGCGGTCCACCCAGGCGGCGGGGGAACCGCAGAGCACCATACAAACGCCCAGGCAGTGCAAGATGCCGAACGGGATCGGGACGTTCACAAACCCGGCGGCAAGCGACACCAGCAGCGCGCACCCGAGAACCTGCAGCCCGCGCCGCCGGTTGTCCCGCGAAAAGCGGGCCGACACGCCGGCCAGCAAAATGAAGACGCCGGCAAAGAGGGGCTGCAAGACGGACAGCAGCGGGTTGAAGACCAGGCCGTACGGCAAAAGCCCCGCCGCCACGAGGTCGTACCCGGCGTGGTAGGCCACCATCAGCAGAATCGACAGGCCCCGCACGGCGTCGATGAGCTCGATGCGCGGCGCGGGGGCGCCGTGCCCGGGGTCAGACATTGAAGCGGAACAGCACGACGTCACCGTCCCGCATGACGTACTCCTTGCCCTCCGAGCGCACGAGGCCGCGCTCCCGCGCGGCGGCCATGGTGCCGGCGGCCATCAGGTCGTCGAAGGCGATCACCTCGGCACGGATGAACCCGCGCTCGAAATCGGAGTGGATGACGCCCGCGGCCTGGGGGGCTCTGGTCCCCTTCCGGATGGTCCACGCGCGCACCTCCGGCTGCCCGGCGGTGAGGTAGGAGATGAGCCCCAGCAGCGTGTAGGAGGCGCGTACCAGCCTGTCGAGGCCGGCCTCCTCCAACCCCAGCTCGGACAAAAAGAGCGCCCGCTCCTCCGCCGGCAGTTCCGCGATGTCCTGCTCCCATTTCGCGCAGATCGGGAGCACCTGCGCGCCTTCGCGCGCGGCGATCTCCTCCACGGCCCGCAAGTAGGGGCTGCTCGCCCGGCCGACAAACCCGGCCTCGTCCATGTTGGCGCAGTAGATGACGGGTTTGCCCGACAGCAGCGGCGCCGAGGCCGTCAGCGCGCGTTCGCCCTCGTCCTCGCAGGCAAACGAGCGGGCGGACAGGCCGGCGTCCAGGTGGTCCGACAGGCGTTTGAAGAGCGCCGCCTCCGCGAGGTATTTCCGGTCTCCCTTCGCCAGCTTGCCGGCCTTGTCGATCCGGCGGCCCACGATCTCGATGTCCGAGAGGATGAGTTCCATGTTGATGATGTCGATGTCGCGGGCCGGGTCGGCGCCGCCTTCGACGTGGATGATGTTGTCGTCGTCAAAACAGCGCACGACGTGGACGATCGCGTCCACCTCGCGGATGTGCGTCAGGAACTGGTTGCCCAGCCCCTCGCCCCGCGACGCGCCGCGCACGAGCCCGGCGATGTCCACGAACTCGACGACCGCCGGGGTGATTTTCTGCGGGTTGTGCATGCGCGCCAGCGCGGCGAGCCGCTCATCCGGGACGGAGACCATCCCCACGTTGGGTTCGATCGTGCAAAACGGATAGTTGGCCGCCTCGGCGCCCGCGCGGGTGATCGCATTGAACAGCGTACTTTTGCCCACGTTGGGCAGGCCGACAATGCCCAATTTCATATTTCGACCTCCAGGCCGTCGTAGGCGACGCCGATGCCGTAGAGGCGCAAACGCTCCTCCATGGGCCGGTGGAGGAATCCGGAGGTGTGCGAGAAGTGTGTGGCCAGGTAGCGCGTGCGCGCGGTGGAGCTCTTCTGCTGGAACAGCCGGCGCTTGACGGTCACATTGTCCTCCAGCGTCATATGGTTGGGCGTGTCGGAATGGATGGGGTTCGTGCAGTCCATACTGACCATGTGCACCGAGCGGCCCACCAAAAAGTCCCACGTCTCCTCGGGGAAGAAGCCGGTGTCGTTGGCGTAGAGCAGCACCTTGCCCTCCGACTCGATCAGGTAGATGAAGGCGCCCGGGCAGTGGCGGGCCTGCAGCGGCGTGACGGTATATTTGCCGAAGGAGGTGGGCGTGAAGAGTTTGAGCTCCGTGAACTCCATCAGCGGCTCCAAACGCGCCAGCTCGTCGACGCCCAGCACCTGCACCATGCGGTCCCAGACGGCGTAACTGCCGTAGATGTAGAGTTTTTTCCGTTCGGCGTGCAGGCAGTAAGGCGCGCGCAAGTTGGAAAGTTCCGCCGCGTAGAAGTGGTCCGCGTGCGTGTGAGTCACCAAGAGGTACTCGATGCCGCCCATCTCCAACTTCCACTCGGCGGCCTGCGAGAGCAGGTCCGGCGGCAGGTCCACGAGCAAGGCGCCGTCGATGAGCATCGACGACCGGCGGCGCACGTTGCGCCCGCCCTGCGCGCGCGACTCGCGGCAGGCGGGGCACTGACAAAATACGCCGGGGAACCCCTCCGCGGCGCCTGTTCCAAGATATCGAATGTGCATGATAACCCTCCGAGCATTGCCATTGACAACCAGCATTGACAATTTACATTTATTTCCATTTTCAGGACACAAACACGGCGGCGCAGGGCCTGAGTGGGTCTTCCGCGCCGCATCGGGCCGAGAGGACCTGGCTTTCCGTGTGTTATGACCTAAACTAGAATTTAATTCTACCGTATCTTATGATTTCTGTCAACCTAACTTCGGCAAAAATGTCTACGCGGCGTACGAATACATGGTTTAGGCGCAAAAGGCTTGCCAGGACGTTGCGCGCCATGTATAATGTAGGGGCATGGAGGAATAGCGAAGTGGTCATAACGCGGCGGTCTTGAAAACCGCTTGGGCGCAAGCCCACGGGGGTTCGAATCCCTCTTCCTCCGCCAAAATTTAGAAAATCCGAACGCGTGCCTGTCGGGGACGGGTTCGGATTTGTGTTTGCGCCGGGGCAGCGGTCGCTTACTTTCCCGCTATGCGGGCAAAGAGTTGTGGGATTCGTTCCGTAACCGTCTACAACAGAGAACAAATGATCGAAAGGCGTTGTACTGATGGATGGGATAAAAATAGTCGACAATATGGAACAACGGCTTAGAAAAGCGATTCAGTTTTTCTGGGCTACTCGTGATGGTCAAATTTCACGACAAGCCGCGAATGAGATTCGTGAC
>JAITDM010000162.1 GCA_031282535.1 Oscillospiraceae bacterium | reverse complement strand
GATGTCTGCCTCGCTAAACTCCCGGAGCGTGCGGGTGGCCATGTGGCCGGCGGAGCGGGCGTCTATGAACAGGGTCTCGCCGCGGCGGTCACGGGTGGGCGGCAGACCGTTGGCCAGGCCACGCTTGTTCCTCGTCAAGAACCACAGGCAGACCGGGATCTGGGTGCCGTAGAACAGTTGCGCAGGGAGGGCGACAACGCACTCGACCACGTCCGCCTCCACCATGGCCTTGCGGATCTCCCCCTCATTGTTTTGCTGGCTGGACAGCGAGCCGTTCGCCAGCACCGTCCCCACCGTGCCAGTGGGGGAGCAGTGGTAGAGGAAATGCTGAAGCCAGGCGTAGTTCGCGTTCTTCGCCGACGGCGCGCCGAAACGCCAGCGCGGGTCGGATTGGAGGCGTTCGCCGCCCCACCTGGAATCGTTGAAGGGCGGGTTCGCGATCACGAAGTCGGCCCGCAGGTCGGGGTGGGCGTCGGCGTTGGGGTCGGCACGCCGCGCACCTCCGGAATATGGGCCACCGCGGACCAGTCCGCCACCGGATTGCCGCTCGCATCCAACGTCCGCAGCGCCGTCAGCGGCGCCAGCGGGGACAGGTCCTCAATCGCATTGTCGCTGATGTCCAAATATTCCAGCCGGGACAGTGCGCGCACAAAGCCCAAATTGGTCAATCCGTTGCCGCTCACATCGAGCCGGGACAGCCCGAACATGGACGCCACAAAGGAGATGTCCACAAGACCGCAGTCGGACAATTCCAGCTCCTTCAGCGTTTTGAGCGTCTCAAGCGGGCCGGGGTCCTCCAGCGTCTGCCCGGTCAGCGCCAGCGCCTCCAGGTGCGGCATGCGCAGCAGGTCGGCAAAGGATTCCGCCGGGCCGCCGCTCACCCGCAGCGTGGTGACGGCCGCCAGGTCCTCCGGCCGAATCTCCCCGGTGCTCTTCGCCAGCGCGGCGCGGACAGCCGCCTCCACCGTCTTGTCCTCGAATACCACGGCGGCGGGTCTCTCCGGCGCAGCGGCCGACGGGGAGGCGGCGGGCGTCGGCGAGACGGCGGCGGTCTGCATCGCCGCCGCGGGCGTCTCTTCCGACAGGGGGGATGCCAACGGCGCCTCGGTTGGCGGTATGATCACCGTGGCCTCCGTCAGAGACGGGAGAACCACAAACACAAACAGACACGCGAGCCCGACCGCCGCCGCGCCGCCGCCCACGGCCGCAACGAGTCCCCGCAACCGCCGCCGCGCCGCCCGCCTTGTCGGCGCGGGCCCAGGCCCCTGCGGCGCCTGGGCCTCCGGGTCCGACGCGTAGTACGCCGGCGTCTGGGCCTCCGGGTTCGGCGCGTAGCCGGCCGGCACCTGGGCCTCCGGATTCTGCGCGTAGCTGGCCGGCGTTTGGGGCTCCGGCACATAGCCGGTCGGCGGCTGGATGGGCGGCTGTGCGTACGCCGCCGCCATGGGCGGCGGAACGGGCGGCGCATACGGCGCCGGAGGGGACGGCGGCGCGGAGACGCCGGCGGAGGTGAGCAGCACCGTCTCCGCACTGCCCATCGCGCCGCCGCGGGTTATGGTCTCCTCGGTGATGTATCCGCCGCTCTCGGTGAAGTGAATGTGATCCACCACCTGCCGCCCGGCCTGCCCGCCCACGGCGGGGTCCGACAGATTGAGCAGGATGGCCTGCTGCTGCTTCGCGGACAGCGAGAGCCGGTATGTGTACAGCGCCTCCCGCATCTGGACGGCGCTCTGCCACCGTTCGCCCGGCGTGAAGGCGCACGCCCGCAGCACGATCTCCGCCAGCGCCTCGTCGGCGAAGGCGGGCGGCGGCAGGGATTCCCCGCGCAGGCGCATCTCCTGCGCGTTGTTGTACTCAAAATGCGTGACCGGCGCGGGCAGCGGCGGCAAAAAGGGCGCGCGGCCCCCGTTGAGCAGCCGGTAGAGCACCAGCCCCAGCGAATAGATGTCGATCCGGTAGTCCCCTTTTTCCTGCCGCGTCAGTTCCGGAGCCATGAACATCACGGTCCCCCGAGCCGACATCCGCGTGGCCGACTCGTTGAGCGTCCTGACGATCCCAAAATCTCCCAATTTGTAGTCGCCGTCGCTGTTGATGAAGATGTTCTCCGGCTTCACGTCCCGGTGGACGAGCTTGCGCTTTTGCAGCACGGCCAGCGCATTGCCGATGTCCTCGCCGATCGAGAGCACGTCGATGAGCATGAGCGGTTTGCAGCGCATGTACTCGTTCAGGTTTGTGAGGCACTCCATCTTGATATAGATGTCATACCCCGGGGCGTTGTTCTTCTGGATGATCTTGTGGTCGTCGTAGGAGACAAAATTGGTGTGCCCCCTCAGTTCGACGTTCACATTGATCTCCGCGATGAACGTCTCGAGCATCTGGGAGCAATAGGCGCGGAGCGTCGCGTCGTCGGAGGCCAACCCCTCGGAGAAGATGTCCTCCACCTGGTTCGCCCCGCCGGGGATGGAGATGTGCTTGATGGCCGCGTAATAGGTGCCGCCGTACTCCTGCTTGGCCACCAGGTACACCTTTCCGTACGTCCCTTGTCCGAGCGGGCGCACAAAGCGCCAGCCTGCCCACGGGCACGAAAACTGCATCTGTCTGGAAATGATGATCACATCCTCACCGGAGGGACCGCCGCGCGGCGCCCCTCATAAAATCCCTTTTATCTTATCCCCAAATGCATATGGATGGTTGGACGACTCCGCAGACGGCCGCATCGCCTCAATACGTGCGGATCAGCACCACCGAGATGTTGTCCCGCTCGCGCCGCTGCAGGTTCAGCCCGATCAGATACTCCGCGTTGCGTTTCATCGCGGCGGCGTGGTCCAGCGCCGCCGGACTGAAACAGGTAAAAATTTCTTCCGGGGTGATCTCGTTGCGAAATCCGTCCGTACAGAGCATGTAGACGCAGTCGCGCCGCGTCGCGCCGAAGAACAGATCCGCCTGCACCATCCGGGAGGCGCCCACGCACTGCAGCAGGATATTCCGCCTGGGGTCACGGCGCGCCTCCTCGTCCGAGAGGCGCCCCTGCCGCGCCTCCCGCGCCGCCACCGTCTGGTCCTCCGTGATCTGCCGGATGGCGTCTCCGGCGATCTCGTAGGCCCGGGTGTCGCCGACGTTCAGGATGTAGTAGCGCTCGTCCGTCAGCAGCGCGGCGGTGACCGTGGTGCCCAGTTTGATGCCGCGGAGACGGCCGTATTCCATAATCTTCCTGTTCTCCCGCGCAATGATCTTCTCCCACTCCGCCCGGATCTGTTCGTCCCACAGCGGGGCGTGGCAGATCCGCCGGAAGTCGTTGTCCAGCCACCGTATGAACGCGTGCACCATTGTGGCGCTCGCGAGTTCCCCGTGCGAAAGCCCTCCCATGCCGTCGCACAACACGGAAAACACCATCGCGCCCCGCGGCGTCTCGACAATCTTCACCACAAAACTGTCCTGGTTCGTATCCTTCGCGAGGCCGACATCGGTGCTGGCGGACACAAGAAAATTCATACTCTCACCCATCTTGCCCGCGGTATTTTGATTCCATTTTGTTGTATTTTAATTGAATAATACATCAAGTGTTACAATCCGCTCAGTACAACCGGAGTTCGAATTCCTCGTTGGCCAGCCGGACCCGGGCGCCGTGCGGCACCTTGACCTCCACATTGCTCGCGATCATCACATTGTTCACGAAGGTGTGATTTTTGGAATTTGTATCCACGATGAAGACCTCGCCGCCGCGCGTGATCACATTGAGGTGGCTACGGCTGACGGTCGAATTGTCCCGGATCGTGTAGTCCGCGTAATTCTTCTCCTTGCCGATTTTGAAGAGCGGTTTGGTGAGATAGATCTTCTCCTGGGTCTTCAGCCGGAACAGATGCGGCGCGCTCCCGGGTATGGGCGCGCCCTCTTCCAGCAGCGTCGTCCCCTCCGAGGCCAGCGGGTCCATGGAAAACGGCGGCGGGGCGTCGTAGGCGCCGGCGGCCTGCGACGGCGGCCACGGCGGCGGCATGGGCCGGAGCACCGGCCGCTGCACCAGGGGCGGGTCGGCGGGCCCCATCGGCGGGGGCGGCATCGGACCGGCAGGCCCCATCGGCGGAGGCATCATCGGCGGGGGCGGCGCGGCCATCGCAGGCCGCGGGCCGGCCGCGGCCTGCGGCGGGCCCATCGGTATGGGCGGCGCGCCGACCCGGGCCGGCGGCGCGCCGGCAAACGGCATCTCCATTCCGGGGGCGGCGGGCGCGCCCTTTGGGGGGCTGCCTTTTCTGCCCTTTTTCTCTCTCTTTTTGCCGGTGTTCGGGTTCCTGTCGTCGGCGTTCGGGCTCTTGCTGAAGAGCTTCCACTTGCTCGCCTTCTTCTCCCGGCCGGGCTTCCCGCCCGCCGGCGCCGGCGGGAGCGCCGCGCTGTTTGGCATCGCGAGGCCCGGCGGCAACTGGGCGCCGGCGGCCTGCCGGGACACACCCGGCGGCGGCATCGGCGGCGCGGCGGCGCCCGGAAAGAGGGCCTGCCTCGGCGCGCCCGCGCCCGGCGACGGCGTCGCAGGCGGCGGCGCGGAGACCGGCGGCGGCAGGGGCGACGGCATGGGGGAGGGCATCGCCATCGACGGCTGGGGCGCTGGCATCGCCACCGGCGCCGGCGCGGCCTGCGGGGGGGCGCTCTCCGAAAACACCGGACCCGCCGACAACCCCACCGGCGGCGGGGAGCTCATGATCACCTGCGTCTGCGTGGCGGGCACATAGATCAGCGAGTCGATCTTCTTTTTAAAATCGGGCAGCAAAAACACCGCGATGCTGTTCAGATAATTGATGATCTGCGCGACGTAATCGCAGTTTTCCGACTGGTCAAACTGTGTGTTGAACATGATGTCCTTGAAAAAGGCGACCAGATTCATCGCGCCCGTTTCGCGTCTCACTGGCAGGCAGATCAGGGACACCTCACAGGTGGAGACGTCGGTGTAGATGTTGTCCACATCGAACAGGAAGGATTCGATTTCCAGCATGTATTCCTCGGCGGAGGCCAGGGCGGCGGCGATGTTGGAAAAGACGCCGAGCAGGCGTTTTTTGTTGACCTGCCCCCCCAAAAAGTGCCGCAGGGAGATCTTCGAAGAGATGTTGTACTTGAGGATCCGGGCGTCGTCGATCTGCGTAAACAGCACGGGACTCAAGCCCGGGATCCTCGTGTTGGTGATCATCCCGAAGGTGAAGGTATCGATGGTCTCGCTGTCCTCCAGCCGGCATATCAAATAGGTGTTCACACCCTGTGTCTCAAACCCCAATTTCATCCCGTCCACCCCTTTTGCGACAGATCTTGGTATGTGAGCGCCCCCCTACGGGCGGCTTGTCAGTTTGATGTAACGCCAGGCGCCGCCGATTTTGACCGGGCAGAGGCCATTGTCCGAGAAGCATTTGGCGTCCATAAACATGCTGTTGATCACCACGTTGTCCGCCTTCGAGATGAAGCTCCATCCGCCCTCGATCTTCACCGCGGCGAGCCCGCCGCCAAACGAGCGGGCCTCCTCGTATGCCTCACTGGGCTCGATGACAATCGCGCCGTCCCCGTCCACAAACCCCCACCGGCCGTCTTGTTTCACCGCGGCCCATGTGTCCGTGAAAAAGGGTTCCGCGTCCTCAAACCACGCCTGCCCCATCCGTTTGCCCGATGAATCTACCAAAATATACCAGTCATCTGTTTTGACGAAGATCCGGCCCTGGCGGCTGCAGTAGTTGTATTCGTCGATCTTGACGTCCTGATAGGGGCCGCCGATCTGCGTGCCCGCGGCGTCGATCAATGTCCACTGGTCCCCGCTGCGGACGGCGGCCACCCCGTCGGCAAAGGAGGTGGCCTGGTCGTAGGGGCCCAGCACCGGTTGGAAGACGCTGTTCACATAGACATACCGCCCGTCTTTGACCGCGGCCGCCCGGTTCTCGCTCATCGCCCACAGCCGCTCATACGGCTCGTCGGAGGCCAGGTATTTGAGGCCTTCTTCGTCGATGAAGTACGAATCCCCTTCCACCGTGACGCCGCCTGTCGCCGTGAAGTCGGACGCCGCGTCGAAGAAGAGCTGCGGCATGGCCGGCGCCAGGCTTTCGTTCAGATACCGGAACTTGCCCTTCACCCGCACCACGGCGTACGGCCCGCTGAAGCAGTGTGCCTCCTCGTAGCTCTCCCCGACGAGCGTATACCGGTAGGCGCACCACAGATAGAGCTGTGTCAGTCTGTCTGTCCGCACGCCGGCCTTCGCGGCGTCTGTGACCGTGGTCACGCAGTCGGTGTACCGCTCCACCTCGTAGTAGTGGTTCGCCAGCGTCTCGTACCCGGCCGCCTCCCTGGGGAATTTGAACACGATCTCCTCCAAGACGTCCTGGTACTGCTTGGACCGCCCCATCCGGCGGTACGCCTCCGCCAGCAGCTGATTGTGGGCCAGCGTGTCCTCCAGCCCGATCACCCGCTCGTAGCAGGCGACGGCCGCGCCGTACGCCTCCAGCCTCATCTGCTGCTCCGCGACGGACAGGTACTGCGCAATTTCGGCGCTGTTGTCCCCCGGCTGGACCGCGCCGAGTCCGACCACCCAACCGACGAGCGTCACCAGCACAACCACAAGGGGTATCAAAATTTTCTTCAACTTCGCTTCCTACCCTCTTCGCCCCAAATCGTCACAGTCCCAGGAGGACGCTGACCAGCATACTGAGCAGGGTGAACGGCCCGATGGGGATCATCGTCTTGCGGTCCATCTTCTTGCGCACCATCATCACAATGCCGTAGCCCGCCACCAGCGCGACCGCGTACAATATGACATAGAACACCCCGTCCCACCCGAGGAGCAGACCCAACACACCGAACAGTTTGACGTCGCCCATCCCCATGCCGCCCTTGGTCACGAGCATGCACAGCACAAACACGCCCGCGCCCAGCAGCAGACCGCCGCCGGCCGCTTTCAGCACGTCGAGCGCCTCGTAGCGCAGTATCCATACGTCCACGGCGAAGAAGGCCGCAAAGAGTCCGAGGCCCGCCGCGATGAGCGCATTGGGGATGATGTGCTTTTTGTAGTCCATGTACGCGATGGGGATCAGCCACTCGCATACGCAGAGGAGTTTCACCGCGTACGGCACGCCGTTGCCATAGCTAAAATGGGAGACCAGGAACGCCGCCTCCGCCAGCGGCACGGCGCACAGCAGTGCGACGACGGCGTTTTTCCGTCGGACGATGGCGCCGCACTTCCGCCCCAAGGGGCCGTCCTCCCGGAGAACCTCCCTATTGTTATAAAGCAGCACCGCCGCGGCCGCAACCAACACCACGGGCGCCGACACCCAAGCCTCCACCGTCTTTCATCCTCTCCGATCTTTTGGGGGACGGCGCTCCGCGAAATCGCGGGGGCGTGGGCGAACACAGTTCGCCCACGCGCCGCTCCCTGTTTTTCCTCACGGCGCGACCACCGCGAGGGTCTGCGGGTCGCACAGCGGGGCATGCGTCTCATCCCACACGAACGCCGCGACCCGGCCGCCCGCGTATTGTGCTCTGTCGAAGGCGATGCCGAGCGTCCCGGCGCCGCCGGACAGCGTGAACGTCTTTTGCTCGATCTTGACGAGCGTGCCCGCCGCGTCGTACAGCGCGACGATGAGCCGCGCCGTCCCCGGCGCCGCCGTCTGGCTGAAACTGGCCGCCGCGCCGGCCGCCGTTTCGGTGAGCGTCAGTCCGGGCTCCGCCGGCGTCGTCGCCTGCACCGTGACGACAACGAGACCGGGGCCGGCCGGGGACGCCTGGTGGGTGGCGGTCTCCGCCAACCGGGCGTGGAAGATGTATGTCGTGTCGGGCGTGAGCCCGCCGAAGGTAAGACTGCTCTGCCAAGCGCCGTCCGTGCCCAGCCGGTACTGGAAGGGGCCGGCGCCCGCGGGCGCTGTCAGCGTGACGCTGTCTGTCGTCTTGCTCCCCTCGCCCGGCGCGCCCGGCGCGCTCTGCGGGGCCTT
>JAITDM010000165.1 GCA_031282535.1 Oscillospiraceae bacterium | reverse complement strand
TGTGAAAACGGTGTCTCTGGTAAATTTTGTAATTTATTTCATTCTGGTCCTAATCCATCTCATCTCATTCGATGTCGAGGTGCATCTTGGCGGTGGGGGGCCAAAAATCCTGGTCGAGGGCGGCCCAGTCCTCGTCGGAGACCGCGAGCGTCAGAGCCTTCGCGTTTTCCTCGACATGGGCGGGCCGCGACGCCTTGGGGATCGCCATCACATGCGGCTGCCGCAGCACAAAGGCAAGCAGCAGCGGCATGACGCCCACGCCATACCTGTCCGCGACGTCCCGCAGGGTTTGGCTGGCCAGAAGATCCCCGTGGACCCCCCGCAGCCGCCCCGCCTGCGCCAACGGACAATAGGCCATGGCCGCGACGCCGTGCGCGCGCAGCCACGGGAGGAGGTCGTACTCGATCCCCCGGGAACCGAGGTGGTAGAGCACCTGGTTGGCCGCGCAGCGGGCCCCGCCCGGCACGCGCCACAGTTCCTCCATGTCCGGCGTGTCGAAGTTCGAAACGCCCCAGCGCCGGATCTTGCCCGCTTTGACCAGCGCCTCCAGACCGTCGACCGTCTCCTCCAGGGGGATATCGCCGCGCCAGTGCAGCAGGTAGAGGTCGAGGTAGTCGGTCTGCAGCCGACGCAGGGAATCGTCACAGCTCTCAAACAGCGCCGGCCGGGCGGCGTTTTGCGGGAGCACCTTGGAAACCAGCAGGTAATTCGCGCGCGGGACGCCCCGCAGCGCAGCGCCGATCCTTGTCTCGGAGCGCCCGCCCCCGTACATCTCGGCGGTGTCGATCAGGTTCATGCCCAGCGCCAGGCCGCGCCTAAGCGCCGCCGTCTCGTCCGCCGCGCGCGCCGGGTCGTCGCCGACGTTCCAGCCGCCCTGCCCCAGCGCGGGCAGCACCAACCCGCCCGCCGAAACCGTACGCCGCATGCGCATCCCTCCCCGTCACGGGGAAAATCCTCTCCCCGCGCCGCCCTCTCACATGCCGGCCATGCGGTTCAGGCGCTGTTTTCTCAGTCTTCTCGCGTGGGTCTTCTTGTGGCGGCGCGTGCTCTGGGCTCGGTTGCCCCGGCGCGCGCGCCGGGCGTGGTAGCTGTTGCGGTGGTGCAGCCGGAACTTGCCGCGCCTCCGGGCCTTGTCCCGCAGCTTGCGCGTGGTGGTCCTCAGTTTGCTGGACGTCTTGTCCCGGATGTCGATCGTCCGGGTCTTGATCGTGTCCAGCATCGCGCGGCCTTTGAACGTGAAGCGCCGCTCGCTGCCCGCGAGCAGGCGGCCGATGTTTTCCCGGTGCATGAAGACGATCACAAACGCGATGATCGCCGAGAGCCCCACATAGACCCATGTCTCCCGCCCCTCGCCCCGGCGGAACATGTACATGCACACCGGCACGAAGAGGGCGGCCAGGATCGAGCCCAGCGACACCCACCGCGTGATCAGCGTCGCGACCAAGAAGACGCCGAGCACGACGGCGCACACCCGCCAGTCCACGACGGCCAAAATGGCCGCGGTGGTCATGACGCCCTTGCCGCCCCGGAACTTGAAGAACACCGGGAAGACATGCCCCAGGATGACGGCGAGTCCGGCCAGCAGCCGGCCCAGCCCGCCCCCGGCGGCTTCCGAGATCATCCAATAGCCAAACAGGACCGCGAGGACGCCTTTGAGGATGTCCCCCGCGGCCACCACGGCGGCCCATTTTTTCCCCATCACGCGGTAGGCGTTCGTGCTGCCCGCGTTGCCGCTGCCGTAGTCGCGGATGTCCACCCGCAAAAACAGGCGCGACACCAAAATCGAGATGTTCAGGCTCCCGAGCAGGTATGAGACGACGAGGATGAGAACAATTCTCCACCAGTCCATAAAAACCTCCCGAAGCTACTCCCCGCCGCGCTGGCGCACCGTCATCCGGACAGGCGCGCCGGTGAGGCCAAAGGTGGCGCGAATCTGATTTTCGAGGTAACGCCGGTAGGAAAAATGAAAGAGGCGCGGGTCGTTGACAAAAACGACGAAGTGGGGCGGCAGGATCCCTGCCTGGGTCATGTAGAGCACCTTGAGGCGGCGGCCCTTGTCCGAGGGGGGCTGCACACGGGCCTGCGCGTCGGCCAGCACATTGTTGAGCTGGCCCGTGCCAATGCGCATTCTCCCCTGTTCGAGTACAAACTGAATCTGCGCAAAGAGCTTGTCGACGCGCCGCCCCGTCAGGGCGGAGATGAAGATCACGGGCGCATAGGACATAAAAGCCAGCCGGTCTTTGATCTCGCGGCGCTTTTGGTCCATCGTCTTCTCGTCCTTTTCCACGAGGTCCCACTTGTTCACGACGACGACGGATAACCGTCCGGCCTCGTGCGCCAGCCCCGCGACCTTGGTGTCCTGCTCGGTCACGCCCTCGACGGCGTCGATCAGGATCAGACAGACGTCGGCCCGCTCCACGGCCATGTGCGCGCGGAGCACGCTGTAATACTCGATGTTGTCGTCCACGCGGGCCCGCTTGCGCATCCCCGCCGTGTCGATCAGCAGGTACCGGCCGTATTCGTTTTCAAACTCGCTGTCGACCGCGTCGCGCGTGGTGCCCGGCGTGTCGCTGACGATGACCCGTTCCTCGCCCAGGATCCGGTTGACCAGCGACGACTTCCCCACATTGGGCTTGCCGATGATCGCCACCCGAATGCGCTCCGCCTCGGCCTCCTCCGGCGTCTCCGCCGGAAAGAGCGCCACACAGGCGTCCAGCAGGTCCCCTGTCCCGAGTCCGTGCAGCGCGGAGATCGGGTACGGGTCGCCGAGTCCGAGCTGATAGAACTCAAACAGGCCGGCGTCCGCGGGCCCCGTCGCGTCGGCCTTGTTCACGGCGAGCAGCACGGGCCGGCGCGCGCGCAGCAGCATCTGGGCCACCGCCTCGTCCGCGGCCGTCACGCCGGCGCGCAGGTCGGCCATCAAAACGATGACGTCGGCGCCGCGAATCGCGATCTCCGCCTGCGTGCGCATGAAGCGCAGCACGGCGTCGTCCGTGTGGGGCTCGATGCCGCCGGTGTCCACCAGGGAAAAGGACCGTCCGTTCCACTCGCAGTCGGCGTACAGCCGGTCCCGGGTCACGCCCGGCGTATCCTCGACGATCGACAGGCGGCGGCCCGCCAGTTTGTTGAACAACATACTCTTGCCCACATTGGGACGCCCCACAATGGCCACCACGGGCTTTGCCACGGACCTCACCACCTCTCCGCGCGCCCGCCCCTCCGGGGGCCGGCGGCGCTGTCTGCGCCGGCGGATCCGCGTGCCGCCGCGTCCGCCTCAAACCGTATTGCGCGTGTCACAGGCGTCGGTCCATCCGGACATGGACGATGCCCTCTTCGAGGAACTCCGGCCCGACGCGGACGAAGCCCAGCTTCTCGTAGAGCGGCGCCGCGTGCGTCTGCGCGTGCAGCGTCAGCCTCTGCGCCCCCAGCCGCGCGGCGATGTCGATCAGCGCGCGGCAGATCTGCAGCGCGTGCCCTTTCCGGCGCTCCGCCGGCAGCACCGCGACGCGGCCCAGCACCGCGGTGGAGCCCTCCGCGTACACCCGCCCGCAGGCGATCGGCGCGCCGTCCCGGCACAGTACGACATGGAACGAAATCGGGTCGCAGTCGTCCCACTCGTGTGCCGGCGGAACGCCCTGCTCGCGGACAAAGACCGCCTCGCGGACCGCGAAGGCGGGCGCGGCGTCCCCTCCGGGCGCAATCTCCCGCAGCGCCAGCATCCGGCCGCCTCCCCTCTCCATCTTCAGCACCTTGTCGCCGCTTCGCGGCGACAGAAAACAAATTTTGGGTTGTGGGTTGCAGGTGCAACCCACATTTAGTATCGATGGGACCTCCCATCCATTGTATCCCAAATGTGTGGCAAAATCATGAACATTCGCCCGCCGACAAAATGTTTCTGACCAGCGCCGCCCCGTCGTTCGGCACCGGCGTCACCGGCGCGCCGATGGCCTGCGCGATCTCCGCCGGGGACACGTCGTCCAGACAGACGTCGCCGTCGTGGCGCAGCACGCTCTGCGGGATGAACACGCGACGGCCCGCCACGCGGCCCGTGAGCGCGCGGATCAAATCCCGCCCGCCGAGAAGCCCGGCCACCGTCACCCCGGGGCCAAACAGATGGTTCTCCACGGCGATCACCGCAAACGGAAGCGCGGGCAGACGGTGCGCCATGCTCTCCATCAGCCGCCGCAAAAACGGGGCGGCGGCCCGGCCCGTGGCCAGCGTGAACGGGGCAATCGGTCCGGATGCTTCGATTGTTTCCAATTCTTGGAAAAATTCCGTCTCAAAGAGCCGCAGCATCCCCACGCCGTTTTCGAGCTGCGGGTAGCCGTCGTAGGCCGCCTCGTCCGGCAGCGGCCGGCCGGAGAGCAGGTAGAGCTCATCCGCGCCGTAGACGACGCCGGCGCCGTACCGCGCGCGGCAGTCCGCCGCCGCGGCGTCCACAGCCGCCAGCACGGCGGCGGCCCGCGGTCCGTCGAAGGGGGTGATGGGGTAGAGCCCCGCGCGGTGCTTTGTGAGGCCGACAGGCACGACGGAGACGCTGGCCACGGCCGGGTACAGCGCCGTGAGATCCGCGAGGGTCCGCGCCAGGACCGCCCCGTCGTTCAGCTCCGGGCACACCACCACCTGCGTGTGCATCTCGACGCCGTGCGCCGCCAGCCTGCGCAGCCGCGGCAGGCAATCCCCGGCGCGCCGGTTGCCCAGCAGAAGGCGGCGCACCTCGGGGTCGGTCGCGTGCACCGAGATGTGGAGCGGGCTGACGCGTTGCGCGCAGATGCGCTCCAGTTCCTCTTCCGACAGGTTTGTCAGCGTGATATACTGCCCCAGCAAAAAGCTGAGGCGGGCGTCGTCGTCTTTGAAATACAAAGAGGGCCGCAGGCCGCGCGGGAGCTGATCGACAAAACAGAACACACAGCGGTTCCGGCAGCGGTGCTGCGTGTCCATCAGATATGTCTCAAACGTGAGCCCCAGATCCGCGCCCTCCGCTTTCCGCACGGACACCGTGCGCCGCGTCCCCGCCCGGTCGAGCGTCAGCGTCAGCCGGGCGTCGTAGGTATAAAACCGGTAGTCGAGCACGTCGCGGACGGGGCGCCCCGACACGGAGAGCAGCGTCTCCCCCGGCTCGATGCCGGCGCGCGCGGCCGGAGAGCCGGCGTCCACGCCGGTGATGACGGCGGCCATGCGGTTTCCTCCTCCGGAGACAGCGCTCCGATTGGACTCTTGAACCATTGAGGGGCGGAGTTTTCCTCCGCCCCTGCCCGTTGCCTCCCGTTGTCTCTCTGTGCCGTCGGCACATGGGAACTGTTCCATGGTCACTTGCAAACTGATGGCGCGGACCGCTGTTGAACAGTTCCTCAGGCCTTCTTTTTCTTTTTGTCTTCGAGATGCAACACGTCGCGCCCGTTGTACGTACCACAGGCACGGCACACCCGGTGCGACAGTTTCAGCTCACCGCACTTGGGGCAAGCGACAAGCAGCGGGGTCTCCAGCTTCCAATGGGCACTGCGGCGCAGATGCTTGCGCTGTTTCGAGGTCTTTTTCTTGGGGACTGCCATGAAAACACCACCTTTGATCAAAAGCACGCCTTCCCCGGCCAAACCCGGCGTGAAAGGACGGCTCTCGGAATTTCATATTGCAACGTAACGTGATCACGTGATACTCTCTATAACGCCGGGCTACCGCCGGGCACGACGACCGGGCAGTACCGTCACGGACGTCACGGGCGCCACTGCCGCAGGGCGGCCCAACGCGCGTCGCCCTCCGGCGGCGGGCAGTCGCACGGGCCCTCGTTGAGATTGTGCCCGCAACGCGGACAGAGGCCCCGGCAGTCCTCGCGGCAGAGGTGTTTCATCTCCATCGACAGCACGAGCGCGGGAATCAGCACTTCATCCAGCGCCAGTTCGTCGCCTGTCAGCAGGTAGATCTCGTCGTCCTCGTCGCCGGCCAGCTGTTCGGCCATCACCATTTCGACGGGGATTGTCGTCTCCCTCTCATACGCCACGGCGCAACGGTCGCAAGTCAGCGACAGCGCGGTCTCCAGCACAGCCTCCAGCGTGAGCACGCCGGCGGTGTTGATCACGGCGCCCCGCGCGCGGACAGGCGCCCGAAACGGGCGGCCCCAAGGGAATTCCATGTCGGACAGATCGAACTCGCAACAAAAAGGCGCCCGCGCGCCCGGCTGTTCGATCACGTCACGCAGCGCCAATTTCACGGAACACACCACCCGCGCGTCATCTCGGCCAAACGAGGGAAAAAACAGGCACGGTAAATATTATACGTGTGTACGCGCCATTTGTCAACGAAAATTTGCCGTTTCGTCCGCCTTCGGCACACAAGCTTACGCCCGCGGCGCGCAGAAGAACTGATCACATCTCCCCACCGCACAAAAAAGCCGCACCCGAAGGAAAATATTTCTTGACAAATTCGTACCTATGGTGTAATATGCACTTAACGATAAGTTCATAGTGGGAGGGGCTGCCTGTGAAACCCAATATTTCAGACTGCGAGCTTGACATGATGCGTATCTTCTGGCGCGAGAAGCGCCCGCTCACGTTCACAGAGCTGCGCGAGCTCGAACGTACAAAAGGGATGAAGAAGACGACGGTGCAGACGTACATGGTGCGTCTGCGCGACAAGGGCGTCATCGAGGAAGTCCCCGGCTACGACCGCCGGGGCGACGTGGCGCACTACGTGCCGACCGTGACGGAACAGGAATACTTGATGGGCGAGAGCGAAACCCTGCTCGGCAAGCTGTTTGACGGCAGCGCGGTGAAGATGGTCGCCGCGCTCCGCCAGGGCGGCAAGCTGTCGGACACGGACATCGCCGAGCTTCGGGCGTTCTTCAAGGTGGAGGGTGCCGACGATGATTGATGAAAAGATCTATCTGGATGCGCTGCGGACGCTGATCGTGATGACCGCCTCCGGCAGTGCCGTCGCGCTGCTGCTGTTCGCACTAAAGTCCATCATCAAGAACCGGCTCCCCAAGACGGCCGGGTACTATCTGTGGTTGGTGGTTATCGCGGCACTGCTCGTGCCTGTCTCGCGGTTTGTGACGCTGCCGGGCGACAGCGGCGAATCGGTCTATCTGCCAGGCACAGGCAGAACGATACAAGGCGCGCCGGCCACGATATACGAAACCGTCCAATTATACGCCCTGTCCACGGAGGAATCGATTGACGTTTTGCACTCTGACGAGGACTTCTACGACCGAACTTATGACGACATACCCGGTGAGAGCCTGGTTTTTCCCATCATGGATGTGATGTCAGTCGTCTATCCCTTTGGCTTTGCGGCGGTGCTCCTGTACCACATGGTTGTTTACGCGGTCTTCCTGCGCAAAACCAGACGCTATAACGTGGTAACCGATATCGACTGCCCCGTCCCGGTTTACCGCAACGCAAAGGCGGCCACACCCATGCTCATCGGGCTGTTTCGCCCCGTCGTCGTCCTGCCCGACCGCGCGTACACGGACGAACATCTGCGCGCCGTCCTGCTCCACGAGCTGACCCACTGGCGGCGGAAAGACATTCTGGTCAAGTGGCTGTCGGTCTTTGCCTGCGCCGTGCATTGGTTCAACCCGATCGTCTGGCTGACCCGCCGCGAGATCGACCGCGCCTGCGAGCTCTCCTGCGACGAGGCGGTCGTCCGCGATCTTGATCCGAACGGCAGGCAGCACTACGGCGAAACGCTCCTGTACATCGCCGCCGGCAACCCGGGGTCCCCGCCCGGTCTGCCGAACGGGGCGGACAAAACGCCCCGCGCCGTGCTGTCCACCACGATGTGCGAGGACAAAAAGGGCCTGAAAGAGCGGCTTGCGGCGATTATGAAAAACAAAAAGCACACCCGCGCCGCCCTTGCCGCGTCCGTGGCGGTGATGGTCGCCGCGGTGCTGGCGGCCTGCGCGCTGGGCGCTGGGCGCGAGAGCGGCGACGCTGATTATCCGATCGCGACGGTGAGCTACGGGGGCGCCTCCTCTGTCATCACACTGGGCGACAAAGACCATATTCCGTTT
>JAITDM010000097.1 GCA_031282535.1 Oscillospiraceae bacterium | reverse complement strand
CCGGGGCTGCCGCTTCTGTCAGGCGGGGTTTACGACGCGCCCGGTGCGTACCCGCTCGGTGGAAACGCTGGTGCGGCAGGGGCTCACGTCGCTGGCCGCCACCGGGTACGAGGAGATCTCGCTGACCTCGCTCTCGACGAGCGACTACCGGCCGCTCGAAGGCCTGTGCGACGCCCTGCTGGGCGAGTGTCAAAAGCGCCGGGTGGGGCTGTCCCTGCCCTCGCTGCGGGCCGACTCCTTTTCGCGCGCGCTGATGGAGAGGGTGCAGTCGGTGCGCAAGAGCGGCCTCACCTTCGCCCCCGAGGCGGGGAGCGCCCGTCTGCGGGACGTCGTCAACAAGAACCTGACGGAGGAGGACCTGATGCGCGCCTGCGGCACCGCCTTTGAGGGCGGGTGGAACCATGTGAAGCTCTACTTCATGTGCGGGCTGCCCACCGAGACCGAAGAGGATCTCGCCGGCATTGCGGACCTGGCCCACAAGGTGTATGCGCTGGGCCGCGCCACGGCGGGCCGGGCGCGCGGCGTGGGCGTCACGGTGAGCACGGCCTGTTTTGTGCCCAAGCCCCACACGCCGTTTCAGTGGGAGGCGCAGGACAGCGTGGCGGTCTTTGCCGAGAAGCAGGCGTTCCTGCGCGCCCGGCTCAGAAAGCAGATCACCTTCCGCTGGCACGCCGCCGACACGAGTTTCTTGGAGGGCGCGCTGGCCCGCGGCGACCGCCGGGTGGGCGCCGCGGTGGAGGCGGCCTGGCGGAGCGGCTGCCGCCTGGACGGCTGGAGCGAGTGTTTTTCGGCGGAGGCCTGGCACGCGGCCTTCGCGTCGTGCGGACTCTCGCTGGCCTTTTACGCGGCCCGCACGCGCGCCGAAGACGAGGTGCTGCCCTGGGCGCACATCACCGCCGGCGTGGACACCGCGCACCTGTGGCGGGAGAGGACGCGCGCCTACGCCGGCACAGCTTCGCCGAACTGCCGGGAGCACTGCCTCGGCTGCGGGGCGTCCCGTCTGCTCGCGGGGGGTGTCTGTGATGGATAATTTTGTAAATTCCGAGATACGCGCGCCGGACCCCGCCGGGGCGGAGCCGGCGGTCCGTCACAAGATGCGTCTGTTGTTTGAGAAGACGGGGCCCGCGCGGCTCATCTCGCACCTCGACCTGATGCGCACGCTGCAGCGCGCCTTTGCCCGGGCCGAGCTGCCGCTGGCTTTTTCGGAGGGATTCAATCCGCATCCGTACCTGTCCATCGCCCGCCCGCTGTCGGTGGGGGTGGAGAGCCGGTACGAACTGCTGGATTTCGGTTTGGCCGGGGCGGTGGATCCGGAGGCGCTGCCGGCGCGCCTGAACCGGGTGCTCCCCGCGGGCGTGCGGGTGCGGCGCGCCTACCCGGCGTCGGAGGGCCGCAAGTCTTTCGGCGACATTGCCTGGGCCGGGTATGAGATCCGTCTCGCCTGGGACCGCCCGGCCGCCCGCGCGGCGGACGGTCTGCGCGGTCTCTTTGCCGGGGGGCCGCTGCCCGTTCAGAAGAAGAGCAAGCGGGGGGAGCAGACGGTTGACATCGCGCCGCTGATCCGGCGGCTTGTGCTGACGCCGGAGGGGGAGGGCCTGCTGTGCATGGACGCGGTGCTGGCGGCGGGCGTCGTCTCGCTGAACCCGTCGCATGTCCTCGAAGCCATCCGGCGTCACGCCCCGGAATGGCAGCCGGACCACCAATCGGTGCTCCGCGTCTCCCTGCTGGACGCCGACGGGGCGCTGTTTGTGTGAGTGCTGAGTGCGCTGTTTGTATGCGCGGTCAGGGGACCTCGCCCTCCTGCGCTCGGTAGGCGGTCTCCAATTTCCCCAGCGCCTTCTTCTCCAGCCGCGATACATAGGAGCGCGGTTGTTTGAAACGTATGTATTGACATTGACGGCTTATGTCCTACTCGCGACAGCGAAACTTGACGACGACTTCTTTTTGTTCGCTTACATCGATGCGGGCGATGAGGTTTGTGAACAGGGCACGGTTGGTGTCTGCGGTGGTCAGAAATTTTTCTATCAAGGGCTCCGGGGCGAAGTTCGACGCGGAGCCCTTTTGGGGTTGGTTTTGCAAAGATTTCAGTTTTTCCTGCAGGGCCGTCCGTTCTTTCTGCATGCTGTCGTAAATCCGCCGGAAGTCCTCTCCGCCCAGCGTGCCGGAGAGTTTGTCGCCATAGACCTGGTCGAGACGACGGGTCAGGCCGGTCATCCGGGCTTCCGTTTGCCGGATCTCCTGCGCGGTGTCTGTCTGCGGGCGGCGGAAGACCGCCTCCACAAGCGCGCGGCATCGGTCCCGATCGAGATGTTGTTGGCAGACGGCCCGGATCTTGGCCGTCACCGCTGCCGTGACCGCCTCCACCCGGACGCAGTGGCAGGTGCATTGGCGCGCGCGCGTACCACGCTGGTAGGTGCGGCACACGAAGTAGAGCACCTGCCGGCCGTCCGCAAGCGTGCGCGGCAGCACGCCCAACGGACGGCCGCACTCCAAACAGAAGACGAGACCTTTGAGCAAAAAGTCGTGGGTGCGCCGGCGCGTACCGGCGCGGCTCCGGATCATCCGCTGCACCAATCGAAACGTATCGGCATCGACAATCGGCTCGTGGGTGCCTGCCACGACGGTCCATTCCGAAGGTGGAAGTTTTTGGCATTTCTTCAGCTTGTGGTTGATTTTCCGTGTCCGTCCCTGCACCATGTTGCCGATATAAACCTCGTTTTTTAGCATGAAGGTGATCCGCTCCGCGCTCCACTGGCCGCTGTACGCGCCCTGTTTGGGCGGTGTAAGACCGGCGTATTGGGCCGGCGTAGGGAGGCCCTCCCGGTTGAGGAGGGCCGCAATCTCCCGGCACGATGCGCCCGCCGCCGCCAGCCGGAACATCCTGCGCACAATGCCGGCGGCGGGTGGGTCGATTTCGATCGTGTTTTTATGTGTTTGGGAGAGTTTGTATCCATACGCCGCTTTGCCGCCGATGAACTGCCCCTTGCGCTGCTTATCCCGTTTGACGCTGGTGATTTTTTTGCTGATATCCTTGGCGTACATGTCGTTCATGACGGCCTTGAAAGGCGTGACGTCGTTGGCGCCGCTGTCGGCGCCCGTGTCCACGCCGTCGAGCAGAGATATGTAGCGCACTCCGTGCAGGGGGAAGAATTTTTCGAGATAATAGCCTGTCTGGATGTAGTCGCGGCCGAGGCGGCTCATATCCTTTGTGAGCACCATGTTCACCTTACGGGCCTCGATGTCGGCGATCAGACGGAGGAAGCCGGGGCGGTCGAAACTGGTCCCGGAGTAGCCGTCGTCGACATAGACGCCGCACACGGCGAGCCCCTGTTCGCGGGCAAATGCCTGCAAGAGACTCCGCTGATTGGTTACACTTTCCGATTCCTTCTCATGGTCGTCTTCTTTGGACAAACGGATGTAAAGGGCGGCGGCGTAGTCCATGGCGTCGTCTATTTTTGTGTACATGGCACACCGCCGGCAGAGAGCCGCGCATGGGATACGGCGTCGTCCTTTTCCATCTCGCCGGCCAGGAACGCGGCGAAGGAACGGGCGACAATCTCGGCGGGATGTTCCCCGTTTTCTTCAAACATACAGGTAATTTTGACACTTGTTTTTGTGTTTTCACGGCGCATACAAGCCACCCCCGC
>JAITDM010000085.1 GCA_031282535.1 Oscillospiraceae bacterium | reverse complement strand
CGAAAAACATGCGATTTTCGGGGATGCGCGGATGCGTGGGGAGGACGGTTTATGAAGAGGGCGATTTTTTATCGGTTGCTGGTGCTCTCCGCGGTGGCCATTGTGATCTGCAGCGTGCTCTCCGCCGCGTTTTTTTCGATGTACACGCGGGACAGGACGCGGGACTGGCTGGTGCGGCTGACGCTGGCCGTGGCGGCGGGCTACGACGCGCGCGCCGATGCGGCGGCGCTGTCGCGGGCCGCCGGCGGGCTGCGCGTCACGATTGTCGCGCCGGACGGTACGGTGCTG
This sequence comes from Oscillospiraceae bacterium, assembly GCA_031282535.1. Classification (GTDB taxonomy): domain Bacteria; phylum Bacillota; class Clostridia; order Oscillospirales; family UBA929; genus JAIRTA01. The sequence continues at coordinate 2,467 of JAITDM010000085.1, read as the reverse complement.
GACGACTCCGAGGCGGACGCGGGCCGGATGGAAAACCACGCGGGCCGGGAGGAGATCGAACACGCGCGGCTGGGCCGGCCCACCGTGGCCGTGCGCGACAGCCACACGCTGGGCCGGTCCTTCATGTACGCGGCCGTGGAGACGCCGGACGGCAACGTCCTGCGCCTCGCCTACGACTACGCCGGGGTCCTCTCGAACATGGCCGTGCAGCTCCCCGGCGTCCTGGCGGCGGCGGGCGCCGCGCTGGTCCTGGCGATCTTTTTGGCCGGCCGGTTCTCCCGGGCCGTCACCACCCCGCTGGAGAAGGTGATGGCGCTCCTCGCCCCCGACAATTTGGAGACCATGACGCCGGCCGGGCCGGAACCGGCCGCGGCGCCGGCGGAGTCGCCCACTTACTACGAGATCGAGCACATGATGCGCAGCATCCGGCGGCTGCTCGGCAACATCGCGCAGTCCCACCGGAGCCTGCTGGCGGAGCGCGAGAAAATCGAGAGCATCCTCTCGAACATGGCCGAGGGTTTTGTTTTGATCGACGGGCAGAAAAAGATCCTCCTGTGCAACCAGAGCGCCAAGCTCTTTTTCGGCTGCCGGGAGGACGTGGTCTCCAAGGACATTTTCACGCTGATCCGCGACCCGGACATACACCGCGCCCTCGACGACGCGCTGCGCCACGGGCGCTCCTCGGCGCTCGACCGGGAGACGCCCGGCGGCCTCGCGCTGCATGTGTCCGTGTCGCCCGCCGCGAGCGGCGAGGCGGGGGCGGACGGCCCCGGCACCGGGACCGGCGCGACCGTGATGCTGCTGGACATCACCCCGGCGCGGCGGCTGGAGGCGCAGAAGCGGGATTTCTTCTCGAACGCCTCCCACGAGCTGAAGACGCCGATCACGTCGATCTTGGGGTTTTCGGAGATGCTGAGCCGCCGCCTCATCACGGGGGAGGCCGAGCGGGACGAGGTCTTGCAGCGGATCGAGACGGAGGCCCGGCGGATGTCCGGGCTGATCGGCGACATTCTGACTGTCTCCGACCTCGAATCGCGGCGCGCGCCTCCGGACAGCCAGCGCTTCGATTTTGCCGACGTGGTCCGCGAGGCGGTCGATTCCGTCTCCCCGGTGCGGGGGGGCGCGGCGGTCGAGATCGCCGCCGAGGTGGAGAGCGTCCCGGTCCGCGCCAACCGGCGGCAGCTCCACGAGCTCTGCGTCAATCTGATCGAAAACGCGGTCAAATACAACAAACCCGGCGGCCGGGTGCACATCACCCTGCAAGCCGCCGGCCGCACGGCCGTGCTCGTCGTGCGGGACACGGGCATCGGCATCCCCCCGGAACACCAGGCCCGCGTGTTCGAGCGTTTCTTTCGGGTGGACGCCGGCCGGGACAAAAAGGTGGGCGGCACGGGGCTCGGCCTGTCCATCGTCAAGCACATCGTGAACCTCTACGGCGGGGAGATCTCCTTACAGAGCCAAAAGGACGTGGGCACCCGCATCGAGGTCCGCATGCCCGTCGCCGAGGAGGCGCCGGGCAGTTGTTAGGGGGCGGAGTTGTCGGTTGCCAGTAGGGGACGCCGCCCTCGGCGTCCCGTGGTTTACACCACTCACAGAAAATACTCGATGGTCCGCTCCGCGGTTTGGCGCGTCTCACGGTTGAAGAGCACCACGGCCTCCCGGTCGTCCATCTGCCCGAGCGCGTACGGCGTGCGTCCCTCGCTGTTCAGGACGTCAAACGTCACGCGGCGGTTGCAGGACGCGCCGTCCGGGACGAGCGCGATGCCCGACCGGCCAAACGGGCGTTTGCGGTAGTAGGGGTCAAACATGTCCACCCCGTCGCCGCAGGCGCCGGTGAGCAGGACATAGTGCTGGCAGCCGTACCACAGACGGAGCACCACCACGCCCCCCTGCTGCAGCGCGCCGACAAGGGCGCTGTGGCGGCTGACGCCCACCTCCTCTCCCGACAGATAGTCGCAGGAGAGGGGGAATTTTTTGGCCCGGGAGAATTGGTTCAGCCAGTTGCTGAGGAACATCATGGCCATCCGCGAGGTGCCGTTTTTGCCAAACTCGCCCTTCCCGTTGTAGGCGTCGAGGCAGTACATCATGATGTACTTGGGCACATCCGGCGGAATCTGCTCCCGGTCAAACAGATAGCTGACCGCGTTGAGCAGACTGGTCGGGCCGCAGTCGTACTCCGTGATCTGATAGCGCAGCGGCACTTTCAATGCAATCACCCCGGTTGATTGTTCGTGGACGAGTTGTTCGTAGTTGGAATAATTTACCAGTAACGCGCAACTTCGGTAGGGACGGCTCTCCGAGCCGTCCGGGCGGCGGTTTCGGAGAAACCGCCCTACCGGCCAGTATCGCAACTATATGCGCATTTGCAGTACGAGGAGGGGGCCGTGCGGGGCGTCTTCGCGGCCGCAGTGGACAAAGCCCATCTTCTCGTAAAAGCGGCGGGCCGGCCGGTTCGTCTCCGCCACCC
>JAITDM010000070.1 GCA_031282535.1 Oscillospiraceae bacterium | reverse complement strand
CGGGGTATGTCACGGCCGTCGTCACGGACCAGGCGAAGACGGTGCGCGGTTCCTGCCTGCTGTTCATCCTGGACCCCCAAAAGACCTATCAGGTCGTCAGCAAGCAGTCGGGGCAGGTTTTGGCGGCCAACGGGACGGGCGACGGCCTCGTGCTCCGTACGGCGTCGCCCGCCAGCCCCGCGCAGCAGTGGGCCGTGCGGGACACCGGAGAGGGCCTGGCCTTTCAAAACGCCGAGAATGGAAAATTTATACACATCTCGCCGGAGGCGGGGGTCGTCCTGGCGGCGGAATCCGCCGGCGCCGCGCAGCGGTTCGGGGTCGTCGGCCGGATCCCCTATACCGCGGAGGCGTATACGCGGTTCGGGCAGGTGACCGAGCTGGGCGCTTTCCGGTTTGAACAGGGCGGCGCGGCGCTCACCGCCGCCGCCGACGGCGCGCTTGTGCTGGCCCCGCCCATCGCGGAAAACGGCGCGTTTGAACAGGGCGCGCGGCAGAAATGGACATTGGCGCCCACGAACGCGCCCGCCTTCAGCCTGGAGGGCCTGGTCAAATTGCCCGCCGCCGAGGCGTTCGGCGGCTACGGGGATCCATCCGCCGCCGAAACCGCGGCCAGCGCCGCGCTCGACGGCAGCACGAACACATACTTTGACAACAAGTACAACATCGGATATACCGGTATCCGCTTGGGAAAACCGAGAGCGCTGAAAGCCGTCCGGATTTTCCCCCGGGAGGCGTACAACATCCGCATTTTCAAGGGATACGTCGAGGGGTCCGACGACGGCGTCTATTTCGACAAGCTGTATGAGTTCAACGCGGCGCCGGTCAGCGACGGGTGGACGCAGATCTATGTCAACACGGCCAAACCCTATCTGTACTACCGTTACATCTCGCCGGAATACGGCTACGGCAACGTCGCCGAAGTGGAATTTTACGCCGAAGCCGACCCCATGGAAGCGGCGGTCGTCTCGGAGACAGTGACGTCCCCCGACGGCCGCATCGCCTTCCGCCTGACGCTCAACCACTACGGCGCGCTGCAATATTCCGTGACGCACGACGGCGCCGAGGTCATTGAGGCCTCCGGCCTCGGCTTTGTGACGGGGGACGAGAGCTACACCGACGGCCTCGTCTATGCCGGCAAGGAGGAGACTTACGTGGACGCGGTGTTCCACATGGTCTCCGGCAAGAGCTCCACAATCCGCGACAACTACGGCCAAACCACGTTCCGCTTCACCAAAAACGGGAAGCCTTTCGGCGTCCGTGTCCGCGCGTATGACGACGGCGTCGGGTTCAAGTACCTGCTGGACGGGAGCGGGACGGCCGTGGCCTCCGCCGAGAAAACCGCCTTCAAACTCCCGGCCGGCGCCACCACATGGGCCATGCCGTATCAGGCCGCCCACGAGACGCTCTATGTGAAAAAGCCGGTCACGGCGCTCACGGGGTCATATATCATGCCGTTTTTGGCCAATGTCCGTGACGACACCTTCGCGCTGCTCCTCCAGTCCGACTTGGATGCGCGGTATGTGGGGACACAGCTGACAGCCGGCGGGCTGGGGCTGCTGAACACCACATTTGTCAGCCAGCAGGGCTCCGCGGCTGTGAATCTGGCGCTGCCCTTCGAATCCCCGTGGCGCGCCGTCGTCGTCGGGTCTCTCAAAACCGTGGCGGAGAGCAACCTTGTGCAGTGCCTCGCGCCCGAGACGACCATGGACGTCGGCTGGATCGAGCCGGGCGTCACCGCGTGGACCTGGTACAACAACGACTCCTGCCGCGATTTCGAAGTGTACAAACAATACGTCGATCTGGCTTCGGAGATGGGCTGGAAGTACATCCTGCTGGATGAAGGCTGGCAGCTCGGCAACAATGAGGGGACAGTCGGCGGCTACAACTACTATGGCGTGCTCCCGTGGATCCCGGATCTCATCGAATACGGCCGCGAGAGAGGCGTCGGCCTGCTGGTCTGGGCGCACTACCGGGACATGCAGGGCGACAAGATCAGCCGCATTCAGGAGTGGGCCGAACTGGGCATCAAGGGCACCAAAGTGGACTTCTTCAACAGCGAGGCGCAGAGCGTGCTGGCCCAGATAGACCGCATCCGTGAGGAGACGGCGAAGTGGGGCCTGCTGCTCAACCTCCACGGCGCGGTGACGCCGACGGGCGAGAACCGCACCTATCCGCACCTCCTCTCGCGCGAGGGCGTCTATGGCGAGGAGCAGAAGAAGTGGAACAATACGACCGTGGCGCAGGACATCATCCTGCCTTTTACCCGCAACGTCCCCGGCGAGATGGACTACACCCCGGCGTATTCCACGCTGTTCAACAGGGGCGACAACAGGACATATGGCTACAGCACCGCGCTGACGGTGGTGTTTGAAAACGGCATCCCCTGTTTTGCCGACAAACCCGCCGTGTACCGCGCGGCCGCGACCTACGATTTCTTCCGGAACATCCCGGCGGTTTGGGATGAATCCCTCTTCCTGGGCGGTTACCCGGAGGAATACGCGGCCTTCGCGAGAAGGAGCGGGGAGAACTGGTACATCGGCGCCATCACCGACGCGGCGCGGACGTTCACGGTCGACCTGGATTTCCTCGAAGAGGGGACATCCTATTACGCCTCCATTTACACGGACGGCGCCACGCGGACGGACATCGGCATCGACTACCGGCGGGTGTCCAAGGGCGACGTCATCGCGTTGCCCATGCTGCTCCACGGCGGCGCGGCGGTCAAACTCACGAAACAGGCGCCGAAGCTGCCAAAGAGCGTCGCCGTCAGCCCGTCCGCCGTCGTCGTCGAGGTCGGCAGGACGGCGCGCTTTGACGCGGCGGTGGACACCTCGGACGGCATTCCGGACATCACGAAATTCCTCTGGGTGGCCGAGGATCCGGAGATCGCGGACGTGTCCCCTGTCGGCGTCGTGACGGGCAAGAAGGCGGGGCACACCAGCGTCTCGCTGATGGGTCCGTCGGGCGCGCTTGCCACGGCATACGTCACGGTGGAGCCGGGCTATGTGCTGAAAGCGCCCTGGCGCGTGCTGCGCGGAAACGCCAGCGCCGCCGTCCAGTCGCCCACGCGCATCGAGATCACGACCGAGGGCGGAGATCTCTACCAGATGCGGAACAACGCGGGCACCGTGAACAACATCCATCTGGTTGACATTGCCAACACGGCGGACAGCCAGTTCACCATCACGGCGGAGCTCACCTTCCAGCCCACCGCCAACTACCAGACGGCCGGGCTCACCGTCTACTTGGGAGACGGCAACTTCGTGTCGGTCCTGCAGCGTTATCACACCGGCGCCGCGCCCTACAACTGCGTCATGTCCGTCATGAACACAAACGCCAGCGACACGGGGACGACCACGACGACGACGACCACGGAGACCCGCTACGCGGACGTCGCCACGGCGAAGATTTACCTAAAATTGGAAAAAGCAGGCACTGTCGTCACCGGCTACTACAGCGCCGACGGGGTATCGTGGACGGCGACCGCCGCCCGGGTGAACAGCCTGGTGAACGGCGCCCCGTCGCTCGGCGTCGGTTTCTACGCGGCCAACGGCAGCGGGTCTGTGTCCACCACGGCGGTCTTTGAGAACTTCCGGCTAAACGGCGCGCTCATCCCCTTCTCGGAGAATGTCATCGCCGTCGCCGAAGAAGAGAACGTCCTGACATCCGTCGGCGCCGCGCCCGCGCTTCCTGGGACGGTGCGGGTGCGGTACAGCGACAAATCGGAGGGCACGGCCGCCGTCACCTGGGGCGCCTATGACGCCGCCCTGCTCGACACGCCCGGCGTTTTTGTGGTGGAGGGAACCGTCGAGGGGGCGGACGGCGTCAAGGCGAAGGCCCGTGTGACGGTGCTGCCGCCCGTGCTCATGGCGTCGCTCGCACTGTCGTCTCCGGCGCCCGGCCGCGTGAGGGCCGACGCGGCGCTGCGCAACGGCGGCGCGCCGGTCTCCTATGTGTTCATTCTCGCCCGCTACGACGCCTCCGGACGTCTGACCGGCACGACGGTTTCGGACGGAACCGCGGCGGCGCTCTCGGAGCAGCTGTCGCTTGAAGCCGTGCTGCCGGAGGGCGACACGGCCCGCGCGTTCCTCTGGGAGGCGTCCACGTTCCGGCCGCTGACCGAAAGCGCCGGCTGACGGATACGCCGCCTTCCGGCGCCCAGCGCACGAGAAGGCCGCTCTCTCCGCCGTGCGGCGGAGAGAGCGGCCTTTGACACGGAGCAGATCTCCGTTGTGATGTTTCTGTAGGGGACGACATAAAAATTGAAAAAGACACGCGGACATGATAGACTAAACGACAAGAGGAAGGCAGGCGTACGCAGGAAGCAAGGAGGTGCGGGATGATGAACATGAAACTTCAGCAGATCATCCGGGACGGCGAGGGATTGACGGTCGAGTTCAAGCGGTGTGCAAACAAACTGCCGAAAAGTGTCTACGAGACAGTCTGTGCGTTTTCCAATCGTTACGGCGGCCATATCCTGCTGGGCGTTGAGGACGACGGCACGGTCACCGGTGTTGCGCCGGAGGCGGTCGGACAGATA
>JAITDM010000020.1 GCA_031282535.1 Oscillospiraceae bacterium | reverse complement strand
TCTCGACGCCCTTGCTGTATCGCACCGGATCACTCCTTTTATAGGGCGCGCGGCGCACGCCCTCAGTGCTGAGTTATGAGTGCTGGATGAGGCGCGCGGGCGGCGGGTCGTCAGAAAGTGCCGTTCACGACGCTGACGGGCCGACCCGCGAGATAGGCCTTGAAATTGTCAATCGCCAGTGAGACCTGACGCATCCGCGAGGTCTTCGGCAGCCAGGCGATGTGCCCGGTGACGAGGACGTTGGGGAAGGTCAGCAGCTCGTTCGGCCCGATGGGCGGCTCCTCGCAGAGCACGTCCAGCCCCGCGCCCCCCACCTTGCCGCTCTTCAGCGCCTCGATGAGATCCGGCTCGCAGATCAGCTGTCCGCGGGCGGTGTTCAGCAGCAGCACGCCGTCGCGCATCGCGGCAAAGGCCGCCCGGTTCAGCATCCCCCGGGTCTGCGCCGTCAGCGGGGCGTGGACGGAGAGAACGTCCGACCGCGCGTACAGTTCGGCGAGCGCCACCTGCTCGATGTCCCGGAACGCGGGCCCCTCCTGTACATAGAGGGAGTGGGAGATCACGTGCATGCCGAAGCCCTGCGCAATGCGCGCGGCGCACAGGCCGATCTTGCCCAGGCCGAGGATGCCGAAGGTCTTGCCGTGCAGTTCGATCCGCGGGGTCAGCGAGTACATGTACTTTGGCGCGTCTGGCTCCCACCAGCGCGTGTTTTTGACATAGTCGCTGTGCAGCTCCACACGGTGACAGAGGGCGAGCAGCAGCGCGAAGGCATACTCGGCGATCGTCGTGTCGCCGTAAGCGGTATTGGTGATCGTGACGCCGTGCCGGCGCGCCATCTCGAAGTCGATCTCGCCGTACCCGTGCGCCAGCGTGGCGACGTAGCGGAGCTTCGGGTGGCGCGCAAAAAAGTCCTCGTTCAAATATTCCGCTTGGATCCACACGCCGAAGAGCGCCTCCGTGTCCGCCGGGACACGCTCGCTCACTTCCTGCCCGGTGGGGCGGCGGTCGTAGGGGAGAAACAAAAATTCCACGCCGTCAATCGCGGAGAGTTTTTGCCACTCGGCCGTCAGTTCCTCCGGTGTGATGTCGATGCTGGTAGATTTTGACAACAAAATCGCAGCCTTCACGCGCCTCACTTCCTTTTTCTAGCAATCTATTTTTCCATCATATCCATCATAGACTTCCGGAAGAAGTTTGTCAATAAAATTATACGCGTATGAAAATAAACGCCTCGCCGCAAGATGAAAAATGAAGTGTAAAATTGAAAATCATGCAAAAATCATACTGTAAATTGAAAAAACTGGAAAAAACAATCTTGCAATGAAATTTTTCAATGTAAACAATTTTATTTTTAAAAAATATCTTGACAAACAAAATTATATGTGTTTAACTTATGGTGTTTTCAAAGACGAGGACCGGCCTGGGAAGAGGCCCTGTGCCCCCGTGGAAACGTGGACCCGGTGTCTCCCGCATCGAGGGGCCGGGCACGGGAGGGGGAGGTCCATGACATCGGAAGAGAGAACACGGCGGCTGGGCAGCGCCCGCCTCATTCCCTTGATCCTGGTGATGTCCGCGCCGGCCATCTGCGGCAACCTCAGCAACGCGTTTTACAGCATCATCTCCCGCGCATTTTTGGGAAAATTTGTAAGCCGCGCCGCGCTGGGCGCCATCGGGCTGATCTTTCCGCTCAACAACCTGATCGCGGCGCTCTCCGTCATGATCACGATCGGCGGCGCCGCGCTGATCTCCCTCTCGTTGGGGGCGGGGGACCGCAAGCGGGCCGACGCCGCCTTTACCAACATCCTGATGTTCTCCGCCGCCGCCTCGGCCGTGATCTCGCTCATATATTTTCTGTTTGCCGAGCAGCTCGTGCATCTCTGCGGAGCGGACGAGACCAGCGCCCTGTTCGCGCCGGCGGTGCAGTACCTTCGTATCTCCGCGTTCGGGCATATCTTTCAAGTGGTGAACCAGACCGCGGCCTCCGCCATCCGGGCGGAGGGGAATACGCTCTATTCCATGGTCGTCTCTGTGCTGGGGAATTTTGTCAACGTGGGGCTCGGCGCCCTGTTCATCGTCCTTTTCGGGTGGGGTGTGCGCGGCGCGGCCCTCGCGACGCTGTTCTCACAGTGTATCGGCGCCGTGTGCAGTCTCTCCTATTTCGTTCGCAAAAAGAGCGTCGTGCGCTGGTGCGGCCTGCGGGCCCTGGCGTGGCGGCAGGTCGGGCAGGTGCTCTCGATGGGGCTTGCGCCGGCCATCTTTCAGGGGCTCAGCTTCTTCACAAACCTGCTCATCAACAACGCGCTGATGCGCCACGCCCCGGCGGCGCTGGGCGCGGGGGGCGGCGACTTGGCCATCGCCGCGGTGTCCGTCATCGCCACGGTGGAAAACGTCGCGCTGATGATCATCATGGGGATGAACAACGGCATCTCCTCCATCATCAGTTACAACTATGGGGCGAAAAATTACCCCAGGGTGCGCAGGACATCCCTCGTGGGCCAGGCGCTGGCCAGCGCGGCCGCCGCGGGGATCTGGGCGCTGATGATGTTCACGCCCTCTCTGCTGTTCTCCCTGTTCAGCAGCAGCGGCGATGTCGCCATTCTGGCCTACGGCGCGATGGCTGTCCGCAAGAGCAAGCTGTTCATGTTGTTTGTGGGATTTCAGACCCTCTCCTCCATGTACTATTCGGCCATTGGAAAGCCCCGTGTCGCCACCTTCATCTCGATCTGCCGCAACGGGCTGTTTCTCATCCCCGCGCTGCTGGTGCTCCCGCGGTTCTTTGGACTGGACGGCGTCCTCTACAGCACGGCGGTGTCGGACGTCTGCTCCGTGGCGGTGGTGGGCGTCATCTATCTGGTGGGTATGCGGGACCTGCGCCGAAAGGCGCGCGGGCTGCCAAAGGGTGCGCAGGCGCCCGGCGCCGCCAAACAGATGGGCCTGTGAGGCCCGCACAACCGGGCAAAGACCAGGAGGCGCGCGGCGCCGGGCATGCCGAGCCTATATATCGACGTCAGCAATGGAGCTGGAGCGCTTGCGCTTCGGCTTTTTTGTTTAGAGAGGCCCTTTTGAGGCAGGATCGGGGGGATGGCAATGGTCAGGTACATTTTGAAGCGGTGTTTCATCGGGGTGGCGACGCTGTTTGTGCTCATCACGGTGACGTTCTTCCTGACGCGGCTCATGCCCGGCAATCCCTTTGAGGGGGACAACGTCAGTACGGCGACGCTGGAGAAGTTCGCGGAAGAGTACGGGCTGAATCTCCCGATCCACCAGCAGTACGTCCGCTATGTCGGCAAACTCCTGCAAGGGGACCTCGGGACCTCGTTCAAAAAGCCCGGCGTCTCCATCGTCTCGCTCATCGCCAAGGGGGCGCCCGCCACGATGTCGCTCGGGCTGACCGCCTATGTGTCGGCGATGTTTCTCGGGATCGTCATCGGCGTCTGGGAGGCGGTCAGCAAGCGGGAGATGGTCCGGAGCGTGCTGATGTCGCTCTCGACGCTCGGCATCAGCGTGCCGAATTTCATCTTCGCCATCCTCATGATGCTGGTCTTCGGCGTGTGGCTGAAGTGGTTCCCCACGCTGGGGCTCGACACGCCGAAACATTATGTGATGCCGGTGGTGACGCTGGCGGTGTACCCCGTCGCCCAGATCTCCCGTCTGGTGCACGCGAGCTTCACCGAGGCCATGCGCATGGACTATGTGACCATGGCGAAGGCGAAGGGGCTGCGGCAGTCCACCGTTCTCTTCAAGCATATCCTGAAAAACGCGCTGATTCCGGTGGTCACGAACTCCGGCCCGTTGATCGCCTTCCTGATGACGGGCAGCTTTGTGGTGGAGAGCATCTTCACGATCCCCGGCATCGGACGGGAGTTTGTCAACTCCGTCTCCAACCGGGACTACACGGTGATCATGGGGCTGACGATCTTCGTCGGCGCGCTGATCATCCTCTGCAATCTCGTGTGCGACGTGATCTGCCCGCTGGTGGATCCGCGCATCAAGATCACCCGATAGGGGGCGGCCGTTGTGGATCTGAAAACACTGTTTCTGCCGCTGGATGTGTCGCAGAAGAACGACGAATTCATCGCCATGGAGAGCAAGTCCTTCGCGAAGGACGTCTGGCAGCGCTTCTGCCGCAACCGGCGCGCGCTGTTCGGGTTTGTGCTGCTGAGCTGTATCGTGCTCCTCGCCGTCTTCGGCGCCATGGCAAGTCCCTATACCTACGACGGACAGGACACCGCCATCCGCAACCTCCCGCCGCACGCGCAGCACTGGTTCGGGACGGACAAATTCGGCCGGGACATCTTCACCCGGGTGCTCTACGGCGTGCGGATGAGCCTGCTCATCGGATTTGTCTCCACCGCCGTCAATTTCCTGGTCGGGCTGGTGTACGGCGGCGTCGCCGGCTACTGCGGCGGATACGCGGATATGCTGATGATGCGCGTGTGCGACATCCTCTACGCCATTCCGGCCATGCTTTATATCATCCTCATCATGCTGATCTTCGGGTCCCATGTCGGAAGTATATTGATCGGCATCTGCCTCTCTGGGTGGGTGGGCGTCGCGCGGATCGTCCGCGCCCAGGTGCTGTCGCTGAAGGAGCGGGAGTATGCGCTGGCCGCCTATGTCCTCGGGAGCAGCCGGCGGCGGATCTTTTTCAAACACCTGTTGGCCAATTCGATGGGCGCCCTCCTCGTCACCGTCACGCTGATGATCCCCCAGGCGATCTTTATGGAGGCGTTTTTGAGCTTCATCGGCATCGGCATCTCGGCCCCGATGGCCAGCCTCGGCACGCTCGCGCAGGACGCGAAGACGTATTTTCAGGTGTACCCCACGCAGATCCTCTTTCCGATCGGCATGATCTGCCTGATCATCTTTTCGCTGAGTTTCATCAGCAAAGGCCTGGAAGAGGCGTTCGACCCCAGAAACAGGCGGTAGTACGGGGGGGAGGGACTCGATTGAAACTGCTTGAAGTCCGGCATATGACGGTCGCGTTCAAGACACAGCAGGGCGTCGTGCAGGCGGTCCGCGGCATCGACTTCTCGGTGGAGCGGGGCGAGATCCTCGGGATCGTGGGGGAGTCTGGCTCCGGCAAGAGCGTGGCCATGCTCTCGCTCATGGGCCTGCTGGCCGACAACGGCCGTCTGCTCTCGGGGGAGATCGCCTTCGACGGGGAGGACATCTCCCCGCCGTCCCGGGTGGGCGGACAGACGGGCCTCTCCCTGCGGGCCCGGGTGTGCGGCGCGCTCGCGCACCGGCGGGCGCGGCGCGTGCACCGCGAACGGATGCGCACGCTCCGCGGCCGCGAGGCGGCCATGATCTTTCAGGACCCGATGACGTACTTAAACCCCGTGCTGAGGATCGGCACGCAGATGACCGAGGGCCTCCGACTCCACAAAAAATGCAGCCGGCGCGAGGCGTACGAGACGGCGCTGTCGCTGCTGCGGCAGGTGGGGATCACCAGCCCGGAACAGCGCATGCGGCAGTACCCGTTTGAACTCTCGGGCGGTATGCGGCAGCGGATCATTGTGGCCATCGCGCTCTCGTGCGGGCCGAAGCTCCTCATCGCCGACGAACCGACGACCGCGCTGGACGTCACCGTCCAGGCCCAACTGCTGGATCTGATCCGGACCATGACCCGGGAGAGCCGCACCTCCGTCGTCATGATCACCCACGACCTCGGCATCGTCGCCACGATGTGCGACCGGATCGCGATCATGTACGCCGGCGAGATCGTGGAGGAGGGGCGCACGGACGAGATCTTTTACGCGCCGATGCACCCCTACACCGTGGGGCTGCTCGGCAGCATCGCGAATACGGAGCGCAGCGTCCGGCAGGCGCTGGCGCCGATCCCGGGCACGCCGCCCGACCTGCTGCATCTCACCGGCGGGTGCGCCTTTGCGCCGCGCTGCGCGGAGGCGATGAACATCTGTCTGTCCTACCGGCCGGAACCCACGGACCGGAGCCGGACCCAGCGCTGCCGGTGCTGGAAATACTGCAAAAGCGCCGCGCAGGAGATCATCATCAGGCAACAGAAGGGCTTCTCTACATCGTAGAGAAAACAAATCTCATCCCAGGAGATCATCATCAGGCAACAGAAGGGAGGCGGGGCGGATGGCGGCGCCGATTTTAGAGGTGGCGCATCTTTGCAAGTACTTTGACGCGGGGCGCGCCGTATCCGGAGAGACGAAAAAACTGAAAGCGGTGGAGGACGTCTCCTTTGCCATCTCGCCGGGCGAGACGATGGGGCTGGTCGGTGAGAGCGGATGCGGAAAGAGCACGCTGGGCCGGACGATCGTCCGGATCCACGACCCGACCGCGGGCCGCATTCTCTACAAGGGAGAGGACATCACCCGGCGTAAGAACAAACACCTGCTGCCGGTGCGCCGGAGCATGCAGATGATCTTTCAGGACCCGTACGCCAGTCTGGACCCCCGCTGCACGGTGGGCGACATTTTGGCGGAACCGATGGCGATCCACCGCCTGTACACAAAGCGGGAGCGGGCGTCGCGGGTGCAGGCGCTGCTTGAGACAGTCGGGCTGAAACCGGATCACATCCGCCGGTACCCGCATGAATTTTCCGGCGGCCAGCGGCAGCGGATCAGCATCGCGCGGACATTGGCCCTCGACCCGGAGTTCATCGTGTGCGACGAGCCGATCTCCGCGCTGGATGTGTCGATCCAGGCCCAGATCATCAACCTGCTGGAGCGCATTCAAGACGAGCGGGGCCTTTCGTATCTGTTCATTGCCCATGACCTCGGCATGGTCCGGCACATCAGCCACAAGATCGGCGTGATGTACCTGGGACACATGATGGAATACGGGCAGACGGCCGACGTGTACGACAACCCCTACCACCCCTATACGAAGGCGCTGCTCTCCGCCGTGCCCGTGCCCGACCCAAAGACGGCGCGCGCCAAACAGCGCATCGTGCTCAAAGGCGAGGTGTTCACGCCGATCGATCCGCCGGCCTGCTGCCTGTTTGCGAACCGGTGTCCGCACGTCATGGCGCGCTGCCGGCGCACCGAACCGCCGGTGTGCCATGTGGCGGGCCGGCGCGTGGCCTGCCACCTCTACACGCCGGATTTTCTGGCGCTGCGCCGCAACGGTGAAAATCCCATCTTCACAGACCCGCCGGACTGGCGGGCGGATATCCCGGTCTGATCCGGCTGTCGGCGGCGCTTTGCGCCGCGAAGCATAAAAAGCGTAAAACGCGTAGAAGGCCGCCGTGCGGGTTCGCCCGTCCGGCGCGCCCAGGGGAAAGGATGGTAACACATGAAAACGATGAAAACAATAGGTCTGCTGCTGCTGAGCGCCGCGCTGGTTCTGACCGCAGCCGCCTGCGGGGCCGGGACCGGCTCGGAGGACGCAAAGACGAGGGACGGTGTTCTGAAAAAGAGCATCACGATGAAAAGCGGCGCGATGGAGGGCTCCCTCGACCCGGCCGGCGTCGCGATCTCCTCCTATGTCGAGTACGCGAAGCTCTGCATCGACCCGCTCGTCTCCTTCGACGGCCAGGGCACGCTGATCTACGAGGCAGCCGAGAGCCACACGGTGAACGAGGACCAGACGGTCTGGACCTTCCGGCTGCGCGCGGACGGCAAGTGGAGCGACGGTTCCCCGGTGGTGGCGGCCGATTTTGTCAACACGATCCGACGCTGCCTCGCGCCGGACGGCCAGTCCATCTACGCGGATCAGCTCTATGTGATCCGGGGCGCGCAGGAGGCGCATGAGGACCCGGCCCTTCTCGACGGCATCGGCGTGTCCGCGCCGGACGAATACACACTGGAATTCACATTGAAACAACCCTGCACGTATTTTCTCAAACTCCTGACGCTGCCGGTCTTCGCGCCGTCAAAGGAGGGGCTCGCGGTGAACAGCGACCCCGCCTGGTACACAAACCCGGCCACCAGCCTCGGAAACGGCGCGTTCTACATGACGGAGTACGTGCAGGACGAGCGGTATGTGCTCGCGAAGAACCCGTATTACCACAGCGCCGACCGGGTGAAGATCGACGAGGTCGTCGTGCGCACGATCACCGACAGCACGGCGGCGGTCGCCGCCTACAAGTCCGGCGAGGTGGACGTGGCCTCCGGCCTGCCGGCGTATATCCTGGACGAGTACGAGGGGAAAGAGGACCTGTACATCTGGAACATGCAGACGACGAAGTTCATTTTGCCGAACCTGAACGTGGCGCCGCTGGACGACGTCCGTGTGCGGCGGGCCATCGCGCTCGGGATCGACCGGTCCTCCGCCTGCGCGGCGGTGGGCAGCGACTATATCCCCACCACCTCGTTTGTGGCCAAGTCGATGATCTCAAACGCCTCCGACAAGCCGTTCAGTGAGGAGAAGGCGCCGCTGTTTACCGAGGACGTCGAATTGGCGCGGCAGCTGCTCGCCGAGGCCGGCTATCCGGGCGGAGAAGGGTTCCCGACGCTCACGTACAACTATCCGAACACCGAGACGGACTCCGATCTCGCCCAGGCGATCCAGGCCCAGCTCAAGGACAATCTCGGCATCAACCTCGAACTGAACGGCATGGAGATGCAGGTCTTCTCCTCCGAGCGCCGCGCGGGGAACTTTACGCTCAGCCGCCACAGCTGGACGGCGGACTACACCGACCCTGTCAATTACCTGTCTCTGTACACATCCTACTCGGGCAACAACGACAACGGCGTGAACGACGCCGAATTTGACCGCCTGGTCGAGGCGTCCAACCTCGCGATGGACCCCGCCGCGCGGAATGAACTGCTGCACGAGGCCGAGGCGCGGCTGGTGGCGGACCAGTTTTATGTGATCCCCGTCAACACACAGATCTACGTCGGCCTCCGCAACCCGAAGATCACAGGCGTCACCACAAACGACCGGGGCGAGGGGATGTACCGTTTTGCGGATCTTTTGCCCTGAGCGGATTGACCATGGGAAGGAATGAGCGCGATGATTGAGCGATTGATTAAACCGGGCATCCGGCAGATTCCGCCCTACATCCCGGGGGACACCGCCGAGAGCGCCCGCCGGTACCAGGTACAGGAGATTCTCAAGCTGGCCTCCAACGAAAACCAGCTCGGCGCGTCGCCGAAAGCGCTGGAGGCGATGCGCGCGGCGGTCCCGTCCGCCCACATCTATCCGGATCCCTTTTGCGCGGGGCTGCGCGCGAAGATCGGCCGGGCCTTTGGGTTTGCGGACCCGGCCGACCATGTGACGATCTCCGCCGGCGCCAGCGGGGCCATTGCGCTGCTGGGCGAGATCTTCATCGGCCCGGGCGACGAGGTCGTCTACTGTGAACCCACATTCGGCGCCTACGCCGGGGCGGTCCGGCGCAACTTCGGCACGCCGGTGGTCCGGCCGCTCACGGCCGACGGGGCCTTTGACCTGGACGCCATGCGGGCGGCGGTCACGGACAGGACGAAGATGATCTTCCTCTGCAACCCCAACAACCCGACGGGGGGCACGGTGGACCCGGCCGGGCTCCGGGCGTTCATCCGCGGTTTGCCCGACCATGTGGTGCTGGTGGCGGACGAGGCGTACATCGAGTTTGCCGACGATCCGGCGGCCAGCGTGGTGTCCGAGATTGCGGAGGGCGTCAACCTCGTGGTCCTGCGCACGTTTTCGAAACTGTACGGTCTGGCGGGGATGCGGATCGGCTACACGCTCACAAACCGGGAGATCCACGGCGTGCTGCAGCGGAGCA
>JAITDM010000301.1 GCA_031282535.1 Oscillospiraceae bacterium | reverse complement strand
CGCTCCGGCCCACAATCCCCGTGACGGCCCCCCGCGGGATCCGCACCGACAGCCCGCGCAGCACCTCCTCGTGCGCGCCGCCGTAGGAGAAGGAGAGCGCCCGGCTCTCCGCGCCGGTGAAGGGTGGCGTGGGCCCCGTCAGGACCTCCGGCGTCTCCGGCGTCTCGTCCAGCAGGGCCAGCACCCGCCGGCCCGCCGCGAGGGTGCCGGGCAAGCTGCCCGAGAGGTTCGACAGCGCCAGCACGGGTCCAAAGGAGGAAAATACGGCGAGCGTCGCGAGCAAGGCGCCGACGCCGTCCACCCCGGCGGGCCCCAGCAGCCGGGCCGCGGCCAGCGTGAGCAGGGAAAAGACAGTCACGGCAAAGCCGGAGAGCGCCCCGGTCCGGCCCTCGCGGCGCCGGAGCGCGCCCTGGACGGACTCCATCTCCTCGGTCAGGCGGCCCATCTCCGCCTGTCGCCGACGGCCCTGGCCGAGCTGCATGAGGTCGGCCAGCCCGCGCAGACTGTCGAGGTAGAAACTGGAAAACGCGCCGGCCCGGTCCCGCAGCGGTTCGGCCTCCGCCCGGGCCGCCCGGGCGGTCAGCACCGGCAAAAGCGCGCCCACGACCAGGTAGCCGGCGGCGGCGATCAGCCCCAGCAGCGGGTGGAAGGATCCGACAAACAGCATCATCCCCAGCGACACGAGGACGGCGATGGCCACGGGCGAGATCGTGTGGGCGTAAAACACCTCCAGCAGTTCGATGTCGCCGGTGAGCAGCGCGATCAGATCCCCGCGCCCCCGGGTCTCCAGCTTGGCCGGGCAGAGCCGGCGCAGCGCCGCGAAGACCCGGTCCCGGAGGACGGCCAGCAGCTTGAACGCGATATAGTGGTTTAAAAGCTGCTCGCCGTAGCGGCAGACCCCGCGGCCCGCGGCCAGGATGAGGAGCGCCGCGAGCAGCCCCGCCGGCGCGGCGGCGCGCAGCAGGGCGTACCCGCCGAGCACCGGGATGAGGATGACGCAGGCGTGACCCAGCGCGCCGAGCGCAACGGCCAGCAGCATATGTCCGGTCAGCGGTCCGACCAGCCGGAGGAGCCGGCGCATGATCTTCATAGGGCGGCGCCCCCCTTCGCGTACTGTTCCAGCTCCGCCTGCCGCGCCCAGAGGCGCGCGTAAGCGCCGCCGCGCGCCAGAAGCGCCGCGTGCGTGCCCGACTCGGCGACGGTTCCACGCGCAAGCAGATGGATTTGGTCCGATGTGACGACGTTTGCGAGCCGGTGGGAGATCAGCAGCACGGCCTTCGTCCGCGCCAGCGCGCGCACGGCCGCCATGACGGCATCTTCGCTTTCCGCGTCGATGTTCGAAGTCGCCTCGTCGAAGAGATATACGTCGCTGTCCCGCAGCAGCGCCCGCGCAAGGCACAGCCGCTGCCGCTGCCCGCCCGAGAGATTCGCGCCGCGCGCCGCCAGAGCCATCGAGAGCCCGCCTTTGCTTTCCAAAAAATCCCAGATCTGTGCCTGCCGCAGCGCCGCCGTGAGCGCCTCGTCGGGGGCGTCCGGCCGGGCCAGACGCAGGTTGTCCGCCACGGTGCCCTCGAACACGAAGTCCTCGTGCGTCACGAGGGTGACGCGGCGCGACAGGCCCTCGCGGGCCAGCGTGCGCAGTTCGACCCCGCCGACGCCGATCTGCCCCGCGTAGCCCCGCCGCCGCCCGGCGAGCAGCGCGGCCACCGTGCTCTTGCCGCCGCCGGAGGGGCCGACGAGGGAGACGAGGCGCCCGGGGGCCAGCGTGAGCGTCACGCCGGAGAGCGCCGCACGCGCCGGGTCGTAGGAAAAGGACACGTCCCGCAGCGAGACCGTCAGGGGTCCCGGCGGCGGCGCCCCGGTCCCGTCCTCCGGCAGCGGGGCGTCCAAAATCTGGAACATCCGGCCGGAGGCCGCCAGACCGCTCATCGCGACGTGAAAGTAGGAGCCGAGCAGCCGCAGCGGCAAAAAGAATTCGGCGGACAGGAGTGTCACGGTCAGCGCCCCCGGCAGGTCGAGGGCGCCGCCGGCGTGTCCGAGCACCGCGAGCAGCACGCCGAGCGCCGCGCCGCCGTAAGCGATGAGGTCCATGACGGCGATCGAGCCCAGCTGCATCTGGAGCACCCGCATCGTGGAGCGGCGGAAGGTCTCCGCCTCCGCCCGCATCTGCGCCTGCCGCGCGCCGTCCGCGCCGTAGACTTTCAGCGCCGTCATGCCCTGGAGGCTTTCGAGAAAGACGTCGCCCAGCGTCACATAGGATTTCCAGTGCCGCCCCAGCATCTTCCCGGCCATCCGCCGGATCAGCGCGATGAGCAGCGGGATCAGCGGGGTGCAGGCGAGCAGGATCCCCGCCGCAGAGAGGCTGATCGGCGCGAGCAGGCAGAACAGCGTCGGCGGCGCCAGCAGGCTGAAGAAGAACTGCGGGAGATATTTGCCAAAGTAGGTCTCGAGCTGGTCCACCCCCTCTGTCGCCGTCTGCAGGAGTTCGGCGGTGGGGAAGGTCTCGGCGTACGACGGGCCAAACGCGAGCAGCTTGTCGTAGAGCGCCTGCCGCAGCCGCCGCTTCACGCCGGCGGACGCCAAAAACGAGGCCCGGGCGGCCCCGAGGCCGCACAGGGCCCGCAGCCCCGCCGCCCCGACGGCCGCGGCCAGCGGGATCCACACCCCCGCCGCCGGCGCCCGGCCCAGACACACGGCGAGGGAAAACACCACCACCGCCCCCAACAGCAGCCCGGTCCATTGCAGCAAAACATTGAGAAACACATACCGGTTCGCCCCCTCGGCAAACCGCATCAGACGTCGATCAAGCATCGGTACCTCCCATGGGCAGTCAGTTTTTTGCAGCAGGAATCGTTCGGATACGGAAGAGAAAATAGTACCATTTGAAGAGCAAAACGGCGGCGATGAGGACGCGGGCGTGCCAGATGGGGGCCAGCCAGATGGCGAGGAGCAGCATGGCGGAGACAGGGAGGCAGATCGCGAGTTTCGTGCGCATCGGCATGGCCCTGTCCTTGACGAAGGTCGCGAGGTGGCGGCGGTAGAGCCCGGTGCCGAGAAACCAGTTGTGAAACCGGGTCGAGCCGCGCGCGAAGCAAAAGGCCGTCAGCAGCAAAAATGGCGTCGTGGGCAGCACGGGCAGCACCACGCCGAGCGCGCCGAGGCCAAGGGAGAGACACCCAAGCAAAATACACAGCGGTTTGATGATTGTTTTCATATCCATCCCCTCTCACATAAGCGGCACTGAGCCCCAGTATCCAACACCCAACGCGCACAACTCTCACACAGGCAGCACCCACATCCGATCCCCCTGCGTGCGCACCTCCAGATGGATGCCATAGAGCGCGAAGATGACGTCCCGGTCGATGACGGCGGCGGGCGGGCCCTGCGTGAGCACGCGCCCGTCCTTCAGGCCGATCACCTCGTCCGAGTACATGAGCGCCTGGTTGATGTCGTGCAGTACCATGACGATCGTGAGACCGTGCGCCGCGCCCAGCCGCCGCACGAGACGGAGCGTCTCCACCTGGTGGCGCACGTCGAGAAACGTCGTCGGCTCGTCCAAAAACAAAAGCTTGGTGTCCTGGGCGAGCGCCATCGCGAGGAAGGCCCGCTGGCGCTGCCCGCCCGAGAGCGTGCCCAGTGCCTGGCCGGCGATGTCCGCGACCCCGGTGGCCTCCATCGCCCAGTCGATCCGCGCCTCGTCCGCCCGGGTCCGGCCCCGCAGCGGGGCGGCGTGCGGGATCCGGCCGTACGCCACGAGCGCGCGCACGGGCAAGTCGTCCGGCGCGGCGCCGCTCTGGTGCACGACGGCGGCGCGCCGTGCGAAGTCCTTTAATTGTATCCCCGCGATGTCCCGCCCGTCAAGCAGTACGCGCCCGGCGTCCGGCCGCAGGTGCTTCGTCATCAGCAGCAGGAGGGTCGTCTTGCCGCAGGCGTTCGCGCCCATCAGCGTCGTGACCGTCCGCGGTTTCACGGCGAGCGAGACGCCGCGCAGCACCGGCGTGCGGCCGTAGGAGAAATGCAGGTCTTCGACGACCAGGTGATCAGCGGCCAATTCGATCCCTCCTTCGCAGCAAAGCGATGAAAAACGGGCCGCCGGCGACGCTCATGACCACCGCCGCCGGGATCTCGCGCGGCGCGGCGGCGAGCCGCCCCGCCGTGTCCGCCAGCAGCAGTATGAAGGCGCCGAGCAGCAGGGCAAAGGGTGTGAGGATCCGGTGGTCCGACCCGACGATCCGCCGCGCGATGTGCGGCGCCAGCAGCGCCAGGAAGGGAACGACGCCGACGGACGCCGTGGCGGCGGCGGCGAGCCACACCGCCGCGCAGGAGACGACAATGCGCAGACGGTCCGCGCGCACGCCCAGCCCCCGCACGGTCCGGTCGTCCAGCGCCATCAGGTTGCAGGCGGGGGCGAGCGCCAGCGCGACGGCGAGGCCCGCGGCGGCATAGCCGGCCAGGCGGGTCACGTCTGTCCACGAGCGCTGGGTGAGGCCGCCGGCCGACACCGACACGCCGCCGGCGGCGGTCATGCCGTCCAGCACGGCGGTGAGCCCCGAGAACACCGCGCCGACCGCCACGCCGATGAGGAGGATGCGCACCGGGTCGAGCCCGCCTTTCCACGAGAGGGCGTAGATCACCAGAAAGGCGAGCACCCCGCCCAAAAAGGCGAAGAGCGGCAGCGAGAGATACAGCGCCGGAAAACACGCGGCGACCGCGGCGGCGGCAAACGCCGCGCCGCCGGAGATGCCGATGAGCCCGGGGTCGGCCAGCGGGTTTTTCAGTGCGGCCTGGAGCAAAAGCCCCGCGCCCGAGAGCATCGCGCCGGCCAGCAGGGTGACCAGAATGCGCGGGAAGCGCAGGTCGTAGACCGCCGCCACGCGCGCGTCGTAGGTCTGAAACAGTCCGCGCAGCAGCTCGCCCCAGCTGAGGCGGATGCTGCCGGATTTCATGGCCACCAGCAGCAGTACGGCCGTCGCCGCGGCGAGGACCAGGCAGGCGCACGCGCCGGCGGCCCTGCGCCGGCCCGCCCTCATGGGGCCTCCGCCCCGTAGAAGAGGGCCTGCATCCGGGCGACCGCCTCCGGCCAGCGGAAGTTTGCGCTCATGCCGAACACCTCGCTGTCGAGGTCATAGACGCGCCCCTCCTGCACGGCGCGGAAGTGGCGCCAGATCTCGTTTTCCGAAAACTCCTTCGCGAACATCTCCGCCACCTGGTCCGGCAGCGCGTGGGCGGTGCGCAGGATGATGTCTGGGTCGAGCGCCAGCAGCGCCTCGGTGTTCCAGCTCACAAAGGATTCCGTCGGGTCGGTCACGACGTTGACGCCGCCGCCCATCTCCACCAGGCTGCCGGCGTAGGAGTGGGGCGTGCACGAGACGTACGCGCCGGGCAGTCCCATCAGGATCAGCACCGTGGGGCCCGCCCGGTCCCCTTTCGCGGCCGCGAGGTCCGCCAGCGCGGATTCATATTCCGCGGCCATCGCCCGCGCCCGGTCCGCCTGTCCGTACTTCTCGCCCAGATAGACGGCGCTCTCGTAGAGCCCCGCGACGCTGCGGAGGTTCAAAAAAGTGGCGGGCAGGCCCGCGTTCTCATAGCCGGGCGCCAGGTCGCCCGCCAGGGTGTCGGGTCCGATGATCTCGGTGGGGCGCAGGAGCCGGATGGCCTCCAGGTCGGGGGCCATCGAGGTTCCCGTCTCGGTGACGTCCGCGTAGCGCGCCGGCAGCCCTTCCAGCGCCGGGCGGCCGACGAGCGTGAGCTCCAGCCGGTCGCAGAGTTCCACCGCCGCGCGGGACGTGGCGACGAGCCGGTACGCC
>JAITDM010000293.1 GCA_031282535.1 Oscillospiraceae bacterium | reverse complement strand
TTTTTCGGCAAGCTCCGCCGCGGTGTTTCGCCTGTCCGAGGAAGCGGTTATGTCTAGGAAGACAAGTTCATCAGCGCCTTCTTTGTCGTAGAACTCGCCGCTTTCGACCGGATCCCCGGCGTCCCTTATTTCGACGAACTTCACGCCTTTGACAACCCTGCCGTCCTTGACATCGAGACAAGGTATTATCCTTTTTGAAAGCATCGAATCGCCTCCTTCAAATCTATCTTGCCGCTGTAAATCGCCTTGCCGATGATGACGCCGTCCATGCCCGCCTCGCGGAGCCGCGTCAGATCCTCCGGCGCGGACACGCCGCCGCTGGCCACCAGACGGCAGGCGCAGGCGGCCCGCAGCGCGCGCAGCGGCGCGAGACTCGGTCCGGCCAGCGCGCCGTCCGCGGCGATATCGGTGAAGATGATCGTCTGTACGCCGAGGGCCTCCACGGCGCGCGCCAGGTCGAGCGCGTCCACCTGCGCGTCCCGCAGCCAGCCCTCGGTGCGGACCCGCCCGTCCCGGGCGTCGATGCCCACCGCGACCCGCGCGCCGTAGCGCGCCACGGCCGCCCGCACAAAGGCCGGGTCCGTCACGGCCGCCGAGCCGATCACAAAGCGCCATACGCCGAGCGCGTCGGCCCGCGTGAGGTCGGCCATCGTGCGCAGCCCCCCGCCCAGTTCGACGCGGGCCGGCGCCGCCGCGGCCGCCACCGCGGCCACCACGGCTTCGTTGCGGCGCACGCCGTCCTTCGCGCCGTCCAGGTCGACCACGTGGATCAGCGCCGCGCCCGCCGCCCGGTAGTCGGCGGCCACGGCCGCCGGGTCCCCGGCCACCTCGTGCACCGTGTCGAAATCCCCCCGCAGCAGGCGCACACAGCGTCCGTCCTTCAGATCGATCGCCGGTATGATCTCCATCCTGTTTCCTCCGTTTCTCTCCCGGGTCTTGCCGTCACAAGCAGCCTTTGGTGGACGGGACGCCGCCCCCGGTGGGGCGGACGGCCTGGCGCAGCGCGCGGGCGCAGGCCTTGAACACGGCCTCCGCGATGTGGTGCGCATTCCCGCCGTAAGCCTCTATATGCAGCGTCAGCCCGGCGGCGGCGCACACCGCCCGCCAGAATTCCTCCGTCAGGCAGGCGTCGTACGCGCCGATGCGCGCCTGGGTCTCGGGGATGCGGCAGTACAGGTAGGGGCGGCCGCTGATGTCCAGCGCCGCCGCGGCCAGCGCCTCGTCCATCGGGACGCGCGCCTGTCCGAACCTCTCGATGCCCGCGCCGCCGCCCAGCGCCTGCCGGAGGGCCTGTCCGAGCACGAGGCCCGTGTCCTCCACCGTGTGGTGTCCGTCCACCGCGAGGTCGCCCTGCACTTGCAGCCGCAGGCCCAGGCCGCCGTGCAACGCCAGCGCGGCGAGCATGTGGTCAAAAAATCCGATGCCGGTCTCCACCGCCGTCTCCCCGCCGTCGAGCGACAGTGTGAGCGCAATCTCCGTCTCCTTCGTACACCGGTTGACCGTGGCCGTTCTCTTTCTCTCCGTATGACCACCCCCATTTGACAAATTGAGAATTGAGAATTGAGAATTGAGAATTTTAGACGATAAGACTTGCTTCCAGGGCGGTTAGGAGGGCTTTGTGCTCCGAGGCTGTGCCGGCGGTGGTGCGTATAGATTGTCATGCAATGACAACCTATACATTTTCCTTTTTTAGGCGGTTTGGTGTGCTTCCAGGGCGGTTAGGAGGGCTTTGTGCTCCGAGGCTGTGCCGGCGGTGGTGCGGAGGGTGTTTGGGGGGAGGTGGCGTATGTGGATGTTTTGCGCGCGCAGGGCTTCGTAGAGCGCCGGGGCGCGCGGGCCGGTGAGGAGGACGAAGTTCGTCTCCGTCTCGTGCGCCTCAATGCCCTCGGCGCGCGCCGCGAACGCCGACAGCGCGCGGTACAGATCCGCCGTCGACCGCCGGATCGCCTGCACACACGCGTCCAAATATTCCGCCTCCGCCAACACGGCCGCGCCCACCGCCTGGGCAAGGGCACTCACGTTGAAAGGCGACTTGGCGGCGCGCAGCGCGGCCGCGAGCGGGTCGCCGCTGAGCGCGAATCCCAGCCGCGCACCCGCCAAACCCAGCGCCTTCGAACAGGTCCGCAGCACAATCAAATTGTCACACCGCCGCGTGTGCGCCAGCACACTCTGGTCCCAGAAGTCCATGTACGCCTCGTCCACCACCACCGGGCAGTCCACCGCCTCCGCGAGCGCCAGCACCTCCGCGGCCGGCGCGCCGAGCCCGGTCGGGTTGCAGGGGTTCGAAAAGATGATGAGATCCGCCGGCCGCGCCCGGTGGGCCGCCAGCAGCGCGCCCATGTCGGGCCGCCCGCCCGTCTTGGGCGCCGCGGCGCAGTCGTGCTCGTAGAGCTGCGCGTAGACGCGGTACATCGAAAAATCCGGTTCGCTGACCAGCACGCGCCCGCCGTGCGGCACCAGGGCCGCCAGCAGCAGGGAGATCAGCTCGTCCGACCCGTTGCCGGCCACCACGCCGGAGGCGGGCACATGCATCCGCCCGGCAAAGAGCGCGCAGAGCGCCGAGGCCGCGGGGTCCGGGTACCGGTGCAGCGCGACGGACCGCACAGCCGCCGTGATCTTCTCCCACAGCCAGTCGGGCGGCGTCAGGAAACTCTCGTTGGCGTCCAGCCGGACGGCGCCGGCATCCGTCGCCGGCGCGGCGGCGTAGGGGGTGAGACGCACCAATTTGTCCGGCCACCTCATATTCCCGCTCCCTCCCGCGCCGCGCGCGGAGGCGCGAAATCTCGTAGGGACGAACATTGTTCGCCCGCCCTCACGGTGGCATCCCGTACCGCGTGCGCATCCGCGAAGCGCATCCGCGCGGAGGCGGCGTGCCCGTGCAGCCCCTCGGTGAGCGCCAGCACCTCCACATCCCGCCACAGCGGGGCCAAGGCCGCCCGGTCAAATTCGATCACGCTGGTCTTCTTCAAAAAAGCGTCCACCGACAGCGGCGAAAAGAACCGCGCCGTGCCGGAGGTGGGCAGCACGTGGCAGGGCCCGGCCATGTAGTCGCCCAGCGCTTCGAGGCTGTACGGGCCGAGGAAGACGGCGCCCGCGTTGTGGATCTTGGGCAGCAGCGCGCGCGGATGCCGCGTCAGGATCTCCAGGTGCTCCGGCGCGATCCGGTCGGCCAGCCGGCAGGCCTCGTCCCAGTCCTCACAGATGATGCCGGCCCCAAAATCCCGCAGGGCCGCCTCCGCCACGGCCCGCCGGGGCAGCGCGGCCAGCTGCGCCGCGCACGACGCCCGCACGGCCTCGGCCACCGCCTCGTCGGTGGTCACCAACACGGCGGAGGCCATCTCGTCGTGTTCGGCCTGGGAGAGCATGTCCGCCGCCGCAAAGGCCGGGTCGGTACTGTCGTCGGCCATCACAAGCACCTCCGAGGGACCGGCCACCATGTCGATGTCGATGACGCCGTAGAGCTGGCGCTTGGCCTCGGCCACATAGGCGTTGCCCGGCCCGACGATCTTGTCGACCGGCGGGATGGGCCCCGCGCCCAACGCCAGCGCCGCGACGGCCTGCGCGCCGCCGACCGCAAACACCCTGTCCACGCCGGCCAGCGCCGCCGCCGCCAGCACCGCCGGGCTGAGATGCTCCGTGGGCGGCGTGACCATGATGAGCTCCTCCACCCCCGCCACCTTGGCGGGGATCGCGTTCATCAGCACGCTGGACGGGTAGGCCGCCTTGCCGCCCGGCACATAGAGCCCGACGCGGGCCAGACCCCGCACACGCACGCCCACCCGGCCCCCGCCCGGGGCGTCCCACTCGTCGGAGTAGACGAGCAGCCGTTCCTGGTAGGCCCGGATGTTTTCGGCGGCCCGCAGGAGCGCCCCCGTCACATCGGCCGGGCAGCGCGCGGCCGCCGTCTCCCACTCCGCGCGCGGGATCTCCCGCGGCGCGCAGCCGTCCAGCTCCTGCGCGTACCGGCATACGGCCTCCCAGCCCCCGGCGCGCACCTCTCCGATCAGCGCGGACACCGTCGCGCGCACCGCCGCGCCGCTGTCGCGCCGCCGCGCGGCCTGCGCGGCCAGAAGCGCCCCGGCCTCGCCGGAGGCGGCGTGTACAACCGCAAACATCAGCTTTCCTCCAATCCCGCGCGGCACAGCGCCACAAATGCCTGCACCGGCGCCCGTTTCATCTTCATGGCCGCGAGGTTCACGATGAGGCGCGCGCTGACGGGGCAGATGTCCGCGACGGGCGTCAGCCCGTTGGCCCGGAGCGTGGCGCCTGTCTCCACAATGTCCACGATGGCGTCGGCCAGCCCCAGCAGCGGGGCGAGCTCCACCGAGCCCTCGATCCGGATGATCTCCACGTCCAGCCCCTGCGCCGCAAACCAGTCGCCGGCCACGTTCGGATACTTCGAGGCCACGCGCCGATGCCGGTAGGTGCCGAAGAAGTCCTCCCCCTCGCGCACCGCCAACGCGAACCGGCACGCGCCGAACCGCAGGTCCAACACCTCGTAGAAGGACTGCCCGCATTCGAGGATCGTGTCTTTCCCCACGACGCCGAGGTCGCACACGCCGTGCTCCACATAGGTGATGACGTCCGGCGCCTTGGCCAGCACCACCTCCACCCCGGCGTCCGGCAGCGGGTGGATCAGCCGCCGGCCCTTGTCCTCCAGCGGCGCCGTGTCGACGCCCGCGCGCCGCAGCAGGCCAAGGAGTTTCGTCTCGAGCCGGCCCTTGGTCAGCGCCAGCCGCAGCAGTTCCTTCACGCCGTCACCTCCCCCGCCGGTCCCCGCGGCCGCTCCGGCGCCCCGGGCACCGGGATTTCCGCCCCGTCCCGCTCCAAGTCCACCACGGCGGCGATGCCCCGGCTGCGCGCCAGGGCCAGGCTCTCGGCCAGCGTGGCGCAGGGGGAGAGCTCATAGGCGCCTTGCTCCGCGCGCGCCACCACGCCGAGCGCCTCCCGCAGCCGCGCCGGCGGGAAGTGGAGGAGACGCCGCGCCCGCCGGGGCGCCGGGGGCGGTTCCTCCGCGCGGGCGCACAGCGCGTCGACGTCCAGCACGAACCCCGCGCCCGGCGCCGCGCGCCCCAGCGCGCCCATCAGGTGGTCGTAGCGCCCGCCGGTCAGCACGGCGCGCCCCGCCCCGGAGACATAGCCGCGGAAGACGAGACCCGTATAATATTCGAGCTGGTGCACGAGGCCGAAGTCGAGCTGGAGATGGCGGCCGAGCCCCGCGCCCGCCAGCGCCGTGTACAGGTCCCGCAGGTAGCCGAGCGCTTCGTCGGCCTCCGCCACGCCGAGCGAGCCCGTCTCCTCGAAGAGCTCCGCCCCGCCGAAGAGATGACACAGGCGCAAGATGGCCTCGCAGACCGGACGGTTGGCAAAGGTCTTCAGCTTATCGCCCAGGGAGGCGAAGTTCTTTCGTTCGATGAGCGCGCGCAGCTCCTCCACCGCGCCGGGCGGCGCTTCAAGCGCGCGGAACAGCGCGCGGAGCAGCGCCGCGTGGCTGAGCTCGACGCGGTATTCCCCGGCGCCCAGCTCCGAGAGCGCCTCGGCCGCCAGCGACAGCACCTCGAGATCGGCCTTCAGCCCGCCCGCGCCGATGAACTCCACGCCCGCCTGCCGCGTCTCCAACCGCCGCCCGCGGTGGCCGGCGCCGTCGCGGTACACGTCCTGGAGGTAGTAGAGCCGGACGGGCATCGGCTCGCCGCCCAGCCGGGCCGCCACCACGCGGGCCACCGGCGTCGTCGAATCGGGCCGCATGGCCAGCACGCGCCCGTCCCGGTCGATCAGCTTGACCATCGACTCGGGCGGCATCGGCTGCCCGGTGCGCGTGAAGAGCTCAAAGAGTTCGACGACCGGCGTCATCACCTCGCGGTACCCGTAGCGCGCGAAGAGCGCGCCCGCGCGCGCCTCCATCTCCCGGCGCCGCCCACAGGCGTCGAACAGATAGTCCTGGGCCCCCGCCGGCGTCCCCACCAGACTTCTCGCCATGCCCTCTCCCCCTCACTTATACGCTCACTGTGTTGAAAAAAATTTGCGGTTTTTGTCAGCACAAAAACCCGCCCATTACTTTATCACGCTAAAGTACTACCATGATAGCACAACAGAGTACCGTTGTCAAGCAGGTGGTGCGTGCGTAAAAATGGGCAAAAAAAGGGTTTGCGGTCCTTAGTCTCCGCAAACCCTTCGTGTCCTTTCCGGGCGCGCTCCGGCCTCACGCCTTCCCGTTGCAGCCGAGAACGTTCTTCAGCTTGCGCTGCACAAGTTCTTTGATGTTGGCGCGGGCGGGCGTCAGATACTGCCGCGGATCGAAATGGTCGGGATGCTCCGCGAAATGGCGGCGGATCGAGGCCGTCATCGCGAGACGCAGGTCGGAGTCGATGTTGATCTTGCAGACGGCCATCTTGGCGGCCTGGCGCAGCATGTCCTCCGGGATGCCGATGGCGTCCGGCATCTTGCCGCCGTGCGCGTTGATCATCTCGACAAACTCGGGTATGACCGACGAGGCGCCGTGAAGCACGATCGGAAAACCGGGCAGACGCTTTGTCACTTCATCAAGGATATCGAACCTGAGCTGCGGCGTATGGCCGGGCTTGAACTTGTACGCGCCGTGCGAGGTGCCTATCG
>JAITDM010000257.1 GCA_031282535.1 Oscillospiraceae bacterium | reverse complement strand
GCCGGCGCCGTTGGCGCCCAAAATGCCGATGCGTTCCCCGCCGCGCACATCCAGCGTGACGCCGCGAAAGAGCGGGCGGTCGTACGACTTCCCGAGGTCGTGCAGGCGGAGCACGTCGGCCGCCCGGAAGGCGGCCTCCCCGAACCGGACGTGGATCGACCCCTGCGCGGCCGGCGGGCGGCCGGTCGTCTCGACCCGCCCGGCCCGCTTCTCGATGGCAAAGGCCCGGCGGTGCAGCTTGGCGTTGCCGCCGGCGTAGTCGTGCATGCGCCGGGCCGTGGCCAGCAGGCGGTTCTTCTCCTGCTGCTCCCGCTCATAGCGCTCCCGCTGCGTTTTGAGGCGCGCGGCCTTCTCCCGCGCGTAGTCGCTGTAACGGCCGGCGTAGCTCTCGGCCCGGCCCGCCTCCAGCTCGATCACGCGCGTGGCGACGCGGTCCAGAAAATACCGGTCGTGGGAGACGGCCAACAGCGTGTTTTTATCCCGCGCCAGGTATTCCTCCAGCCATTCGACGGACTCGATGTCCAGATGGTTCGTCGGCTCGTCGAGCAGCAGCAGGCCGGGGTCCGCGAGGATCAGGCAGGCCAGCGTCACCCGCGTCTTCTCGCCGCCGGAGAGGGTATCGAAGGCGCGGCCGTACAGGTCGTCGTCGATCTGCAGCCCCGTCCGCACGCGGGCCAGCGGCGTCTTCATGTCAAACCCGCCGCGCATCTCAAATTCGGTGGTCAGCGCCCCGTAACGCGCCAGCAGCGCCGGCGTGTGGTCGCTTTGCATCGCAAGCGCCAGCCGCTCGATCTCGTCTCTCAGCGCGATGAGCGGCCGAAAGGCCGTGTGCAGCACGTCGCCGGCCGTGTACCCGGGCGGGTAGACCGGGATCTGCGAGAGCACGCCGACGCGCCGCCCGGCCGCCACCGACACCGTGCCCTCGTCGGCCGTCTCCTCCCCCGTGAGGATGCGCAGCAGCGTCGTCTTGCCGGCGCCGTTGGCGCCGACCAGCGCGACCTTCTCCCCGCTGTGGACCTCCATCGAGAGCCCCTGCAGCACTTGATTGTCCCCATAGGCCTTTCCAAGCCCCGACACCGCGATCTCAACCATGCCGCGCGCCCCCTATGGGCCATCCCCCGTCCTTAATTCTCAATTCTCCATTCTCCATTCTCAATTGCGTTGCCGCGTTTTCCCGAGGAAGAACAGCGCCACCGTACCCGGGCCCGTGTGGGACCCGATGACGGTGCCGATGTAGTTGATGATGACGCGCCCCACCTGGTACCGCTCGCAGACCTGGTCCGCGACATACTGGGCGTCCGCCTCGCAGTCGCTGTGGCTGATGGCGATCGCGTCAAACTCCGTGCCGTCCGCGTACTCACCCATCCAGTCGACCAGGCGGTCCAGCGCGTGGCGGCGTCCCCGCTTTTTGGCGTCCACGATCAGTTTGCCCTCGTGGTTCACGTAGATCATCGGCTTGATCCCGATCAGGGTGCCCATCATGGCCGAGGCGCGCGACACGCGCCCGCCCCGGTGCAGGTGCATGAGGTCGTCCACCGTGACCAGGTGGTTGAGACGCATCTTGTTCTCCTCCACCCAGGCGTGCACCTCGTCGAGCGAGCGGCCCGCGCGCACCTGGCGGACCACATAGTCCATCAGCAGCCCCTGCCCGAGAGAGGCGCACAGGCTGTCAATCACCACGGCGCGGCGGTCCGGGTATTGCTTCGCCAGCTCCTCCGCCGCCATGCAAGCGCCCTGGCAGGACCCGGACAGCCCCGAGCTGAACGCGAGGTACAGGATGTCCCGCCCCGACGCCAGCACCGGTTCAAACGTCCGCGTGTAGTCCTCGGGGGTGACCATCGACGTGGTCGGCATGGCCCCCTCGCGCATGGTCCGATAGAAGTCCGCGTACGTCATGCTCTGCCCGGCGTCGTCCGGCACGGTTTTGTCCCCGAAGGAAAAATAGATCGAGAGCATCGTGAGATCGTGCTCGCGGTAGTAGGTGTGCGGCAGGTCGCTTCCGGAGTCGGTCATCAATACGTACGGCATCTAGCTCTCTCCTCGCTTTAAAATATATGCATGACTCCTATTATATAAAAATTCGGGGGATCTGGCAAGCATTTTGGCGCAAAAGTGGGCGCCGCGGGGGAGTTTGCTCCCGCGGCGCCCGGTGTTTTGTCATTTTGTGTGCGATGGCCGGGTGGTGTACGGCCTATGCGCCGTATGCGATCATTCGTATAGGGCCTTCATGCGCTCCAGGCGGGCGAACTTGTCGGCGGCGGCCTTCTCCGCGGCCGCGAACAGCGTCTCGGCTCTCTCCGGGAAGGCGCGCTGGAGCGAGGCGTAGCGCACCTCGCCGCGCACGAAGTCGCCGTAGCTGGCGCTCGGCGCCCGGCTGTCGAGCTGGAACGGGTTCTTCCCCGCCTCCCGCAGGCGCGGGTCGAAGCGGAACATGTGCCAGTACCCGGCCTCCACCGCGGCCTTGGTCTCGGCGATGGAACTGCCCATGCCGCCCTTCAGCCCGTGGTTGATGCAGGGCGCGTAGGCGATGATGAGGGACGGCCCCTTGTAGTTCTCGGCCTCCGCGATGGCCTTGATCGTCTGGTTGTAGTTCGCGCCCATCGCGATCTGCGCCACGTACACGTAGCCGTAGCTGATGGCGATCTGCGCCAGATCTTTCTTGGGCTGCGTCTTGCCGGCCGCGGCAAACTGGGCCACCTGGCCGATCTGAGACGCCTTCGACGCCTGGCCGCCGGTGTTGGAGTAGACCTCGGTGTCGAAGACAAAGATGTTTACATCCTCGCCCGACGCGATGACGTGGTCGAGCCCGCCAAAGCCGATGTCGTAGGCCCAGCCGTCGCCGCCGAAGACCCAGACGGACTTCTTGACCAGCATGTCGGCGTCGGTCAGCGCCTCGCGCGCCAGCCGGCAGGCGTCGCAGTCGCAGGTCTTGCCCTCCCATTCGGTGCCCGTCAGGTCGATCCCGTCGCGCAGCGCGGCCAGCAGCGCCTCGGAGGCCGCCTTGGAGGCCTCTCCGTCGTGCAGAACATCCAGCCAGTCCTGGCCGGCTTTTTTCAGCTCCGGCACGCACCAGTCGACGGCGATGAGCTTTCTCACCGTTTCGGCCAGCCGCTCGCGGCGCTGGCCGATGCCGAGGGCCATGCCGTACCCGTACTCGGCGTTGTCCTCAAAGAGGGAGTTGGCCCAGGCCGGGCCCTTGCCCTGCTTGTTGACCGTGTAGGGCGTGGCCGGCGCGCTGCCGCCCCAGATCGACGAACAGCCGGTGGCGTTCGCGATGTACATGCGGTCGCCGAAGAGCTGGGTGATCAGGCGGGCGTACGGCGTCTCGCCGCAGCCGGCGCAGGCGCCCGAGAACTCCATCAGCGGCTGCTTGAACTGGCTGCCCTTGACCGTGGTGGGGGCAAAGGCGGCGATCGTCTTTTCGGAAACCTTTTCGACGGCGTAGTCGTAATGGTCCTGCACCGCCGCCTGACTCTCCAGCGGGCGCATGACCAGCGCCTTCTCTTTGGCCGGGCACACGTTGGCGCAGGAACCGCAGCCGGTGCAGTCGAGCACGGTGGGGGTGATGGAGAAGCGGTAGTTCTCGCAGCCCCGGCCCGTCATCTTGACCGTCTTGAACCCCTCGGGCGCGGCGGCGGCCTCGTCGCCGTCCAGCACGAAGGCACGGACGACCGCGTGGGGGCAGACATAGGCGCACTGGTTGCACTGGATACAGTTGGCCGGGATCCACTCGGGCACGTCCACCGCGATGCCGCGTTTTTCGTAGGCGGCGCTTCCCTGCGGGAAGGTGCCGTCCTCCGCGCCGGTGAACGCCGAGACCGGCAGCGTGTCGCCGAGCTGCGCGTTGACCGGTGTCAGGATATTTTTGACAAACTGGACGAGCTCCGTCCGGTCCCCCCGGACTTCCTTGTGGACGACCTCGTCCTGCGCGTCTTTCCACGAGGCGGGCACGTCGATTTTTTTCACGTGTCCGATGCCGGCGTCGATCGCGGCGTGGTTCATCGCCACGACCTTCTCGCCCTTCTTGCCATAGGTGGCCACCACGGCGTCCTTCATGTATTTGACGGCGTCGTCGATCGGGATGATCCCCGTCAGCTTGAAGAAGGCGGCCTGCAAAATCATGTTGATGCGCCCGCCGAGACCGATCTCGCGGGCCAGGCCGATGCCGTCCACCGTGTAGAGCGTGATGCCGTTTGCGGCGATGTAGCGCCGCATGGAGCCGGGCAGATGCGCCTCCAGCTCGTCCACATCCCAGGCGCAGTTCAGCAGGAACGTGCCGCCGGGCTTCACGTCCTCCACCATCTTGTATTTGTCGATGTAGCTCGGGTTGTGGCAGGCCACGAAGTCGGCCTTCGAGACAAAGTAGGTGGATTTGATCGGCTTTTCGCCGAACCGCAGGTGGGAGATGGTCACGCCGCCGGACTTTTTGGAGTCGTAGGCGAAGTAGGCCTGCACCTTGAGGTCGGTGTGGTCGCCGATGATCTTGAGGGAGTTTTTGTTGGCGCCCACCGTGCCGTCCGCCCCGAGGCCCCAGAACTTACAGGAGACCGTGCCCTCGGGCGTCGTGTCGTGGTTCTCGTCCAGCGGCAGCGACAGGTCCGTCACGTCGTCGCGGATGCCGATCGTGAAGCTGTTCTTCGGCGCGCCGCTCTGCAAATTGGCGTAGACGGCAAAGATGTTGCTGGGCGGCGTGTCTTTGGAGCCGAGGCCGTAGCGGCCGCCCACCACGCGCACGTCCGCGCGGCCGGAGACGGCCAGCGTCGTGACGACGTCGAGGTAGAGCGG
Organism: Oscillospiraceae bacterium; assembly: GCA_031282535.1. Lineage (GTDB taxonomy): Bacteria > Bacillota > Clostridia > Oscillospirales > UBA929 > JAIRTA01. Next base: position 5,016 of record JAITDM010000257.1, on the reverse strand, counting down.
CTCGCCCAGCGCGCCCGGTTCCTTCGTGCGGTCCAGCACGGCGACGCTCCTGACCGTCTCCGGCAGGACGCGCAGGAACTTCTCGCTCACCCAGGGGCGGTACAGCCGCACCTTGACAAGGCCGACCTTTTCACCGCGGGCCGCCAAAAAGTCGATGGTCTCCTCGATGGTGTCGCAGACGCTCCCCATCGCTACGATCACCCGGTCGGCGTCGGGCGCGCCGTAGTAGTTGAACAGCCGGTAGTCGGCGCCCGTCTCGGCGTTTACGGCGTCCATGTAGGCCTCCACGACGGCCGGCAGGGCGCTGTAATATGTGTTGCAGGCCTCTCGCGCCTGGAAGAAAATGTCAGGATTTTGCGCCGTGCCGCGCAGCACGGGGTGGTCCGGGTTCAGCGCGCGGGCGTGGAACGCTTCTACGGCCTCGTGGTCGAGCAGCTTGTCGAGCGTGTTATAGTCCCACACCTCGATCTTCTGCATCTCGTGGGAGGTGCGGAAGCCGTCGAAGAAGTGCAAAAACGGCACGCGGCCCTTGATGGCCGAGAGGTGGGCGACGGCGCCGAGATCCATGACCTCCTGCGGGTTGGTCGCGGCCAGCATCGCAAAGCCGGTCTGGCGGCAGGCCATGACGTCGGAGTGGTCTCCAAAGATCGAGAGCGCGTGGGAGGCCAGGGCGCGGGCCGAGCAATGGATGACACCGGGGAGCAGTTCGCCGGCGATCTTGTACATGTTGGGGATCATGAGGAGCAGCCCCTGCGAAGCCGTAAAGGTGGTGGTCAGCGCGCCGGCGGCGAGCGAACCGTGCACCGTACCGGCGGCCCCCGCCTCCGACTGCATCTCGGCGACGCGGACTGTCTGCCCAAACACGTTTTTCTGCCCCGAAGCCGCCCATTTGTCCGCGAGTTCCGCCATCACCGAGGACGGCGTGATCGGATAGATGCCCGCCACATCGGTGAATGCGTAGGCGACGTGCGCCGCCGCGGTGTTTCCGTCCATTGTTTTTTTCTTTCTTGCCATACGACGTTTTCCTCCTTGGTAGAATCCTCACACTTTTTGGGGAAATCTCATCAAAATTGATTCGCGAGGTGGGCGGCAAACGACCGAAAAACACCCCCGCCGTCGGCGGGCCGGCGCGGCGCGCATGTTCGACACTCTCACTAATCTCTCATATTTTATCATCATTTTCCGGCTATGTAAACCGAAAAGTAAAAAAAAGAGAAATGTTTGAACGCATTAACAATTGTCGACATCTTTCCGGGTCACGGGGGGGTTGCGGCACATGGTACAAATTTTTCTTTACTTCCATCGATCTTCCTCCTATAATAAACATACAAGCCGCGACAAGTCGGAAGACGAGAGGGGACATCACATTATGAAAAAAAGCATCTGTCTGCTGTTGGCACTGGCGTGCCTGCTGTTGTGCGCCGGCCCGGCGGCATTGGCCGCGCCCGACAGGATCCGCGTATTTCTGGACGGCGATGAGATCCTGTTTGACGTCGATCCGTTCATCGAGAACGGCCGGACGCTGGTCCCGGTGCGCGCCATTGCGGAGGCGCTGGGCTGCCTCGTCGACTGGTACCCCGAGTCCGACATGGCCGTGATCACGCCGGACCGCCGCGTGGGCCCCACGCTGGCGCTGGCCCTGGGGGTCGAGATGGCCTATGTGGGCGACGAACCCGTGGCGCTCGACGTACCCCCGCGTCTCGTGGGCGGGCGCACCTTTGTCCCGCTCCGCTTTTTGGGCGAGAGCTTCGGCCTCGGCGTCGAGTGGGACGGCGACGCGCGTTTCGTCCTGCTCTCCGACCCGGTGCGCATCCCGCTTTTGGAGGGCAAGACGGCTTCGGAGCCCTTCCCGCTGCTAAACGGCCAGTTCCTCGTCAACATGCCGGCGGGGACGCGAAACGTCCCCTTCACGGACACCGGCGCCTCAGGGACCGACCCGTCAGGCGACATTGAGACGCGGCTCATCCTCTCCGAACACAACCAGACGATGACGGTGTACGCGTCCTCGTTCCTGAGCACCAGCACGGGCGATCTCCGGGAGGACGCCCGGCTGGCCCAGTTCGACGAGAGCTATCAATACGCCGACGTCAAGACGGTCGGCGGCGGTCTCTCCTACCTCGCCTTCACGCCGCAGACGCTGACGGCGTCTGACCAGACCCTGCTGGGCGGCGCCCTGCTCCGGTTTGCCGACGACACGCTGGCGACGATCGCCGTGGTCGTCGACGCCAGCGCCTTCACCCACCGCGAGAGCTGCGTCAGCATGACGTCGGCCATCCTGGACTCGATCCGGGCGGGCTCATACACCCCGGACACCTCCGAGCGGACCGTCTCGTTTTACGACTTCAGTCTCCAGATCGAGAAGGGCTATGTCTACTACACAGAAACCGGCGCCGACTACGACGTGGTGTACGTCCGGAAGCTCGTGCCCATCGGGCAGGACGTGCCGGTCTTTGGCATCTACTCGGGCTTTTCCCCCTCCTTCAATCCGGACGGGCTGTCCGAGACCACGCTGTCCGACACCCTCCTGGGGCAGTCCGTCAAATGGTACGGCAACCTGACAAACGGCGCCGTCGACAAGGATACGACGCTTGATGCCGTGGTCGGCCCCCTGGCCGACGGCTCCTACAAACACGGCTTTGCCAAGCCCTACACCCCCCAGGACTGGACCGTCATCCGGCGGATGTTCCGCTCCTTAAAGCTGCTCACGCCGGCGGCGTAACGCCGGGCGAACCCCGGCGCAGCAAGGGCCCCGCGTATACATCCGTATGCGCGGGGCCCTTGCTGCGTCTGCGTGTATACATTATATATCTCTATTGTCACGGGCAAACGCTTCACGTCTGCGCCTCCACCGGGATGAACGCAAACGCCGTCACATCGAACAGCCCCATATCGGTCAGCTTGATCTCGGGGATCACCGCCAGCGACATGAAGCACAGCGTCATCACCGGCTCCACATCCCGGCTGATCCCCAGCACCTGGCGGGCCGCGTCGTGCAGGTCCGTGAGCTTTCTGTCCACCCACTCGCCCGTCTGGTCGCTCATGATCCCGCCGATGGGCATGGGCATGCTGCCGACCACCTCGCCGCCCCGCACCATCACCACGCCGCCGTTTTGATCCATCAGCCGTTCCACCGCGCAGGCCATCTCCGCGTTGCTCACCCCCACCACGATGATGTTGTGGGAATCGTGCGCCACCGACAGGGCCACCGCGCCGTGCCGGATGCCGTAGCCGCGCAGCAGGCCCACCGCCACACGGCCCGTGTTCTGGTGGCGCTCCACCACGGCCACTTTGGCAATGTCCGCCTCCGGCGCAAACACGAAGTCGCCCTCCGCGTCCCGCTGCACCACGGCGGTTTCCTTGCGGGTCACCACCGTGCCCGGGTTGACGCCGATGACGTGGACAGTATCCGACCGCAGGTGCAGCTTCAGTTTGTCCGCATGGAAGTCCTTCACGTGGAAACTGCCGGAGACCGGCCCGATGCCGCGGCGGGCGACGGGCAGCAGGTACCGGCCGTCCCGCGCCACCTCGCGGCCCTCGATGAAGACCCGGCGCACCCGGAAATCCTTCAGGTCCTCCAGCAGCACGATGTCGGCCCGCAGGCCCGGCGCGACGGCGCCTCTGTCGTACAGGCGGAAGCACTCCGCCGCGTTCAGGGTGGCCATCCGGATGGCGGCGACGGCGTCCACCCCCTCCTCCACGCAGATGCGCAGGTGGTCGTCCAGGTGGCCGCGTTCAAAAATGGTCTTGGGCTGCCGGTCGTCGCTGCACAGCAGGCAGCGGCGGCTGTTTTCCCGCGTGACGCCTTTCAGCAGGCGCCGCAGGTCGTGGCAGGCGGACCCCTGTCGCAGCAGCACATAGAGGCCCCGGGCGATCCGGTCCTGCATCTCCGCGACGGTGGTGCATTCGTGGTCGGTGTGGATCAGCGCCGCGGCGTAGGCGTTCAAATCCTTGCCGGACACGGCCGGGCAGTGTCCGTCTATTGGTTTGCCCGCTCTGTGGGCCGTCAGCAGTTTGTCCAGCGCCTCGTCGAGGCCGGCCACCACGCCCGGGTAGTTCATAAACTCGCCCAGCCCCAAAATGCGGCTGTCGCCCATGGGCGCTTCCATGGCCGCCGCGTCGACGACGGCGCCCGCGTGTTCAAATGGGGTAGCCGGCACGCAGGAGGGCAGCATATAGCGGATATCCAGCGCCGTCTCCTCCGCGGCGTCCAGCATATAGCGGAGCCCTTCGAGGCCGCACACGTTCACGATCTCGTGCGGGTCGGCGATGATTGTGGTACTCCCGCAGGGTGTCAGCAGCCGTCCGATCTCCTCGGGGCTCACGTAGGAGGATTCGATATGGATATGGCTGTCGATGAACCCGGGCGCCGCGTACTGGCCCCGGGCGTCCACCGTCTGCAGCCCCTCGTAGTCGCCCACCCCCGCGATGCGCCCGCCGCACAGGGCGACATCGCCCTCGGTCACGCATCCGCTGTAGACGTCCACCACTTTGCCGTATTTGATCACCAAATCGGCCGGCCGCCGCCCGGCCGCCACGTCGATCAACTGTTTGAGCGCTTGTTTTTCCATGTCGTCCTCCCTGCCATCATATCGCCCACAGATTATGTTGCGCAAACCTCGCAGGGGACGCCGCCCTCGGCGTCCCGCGTTCCACACCACACGGACATATGGCAAAAGAACCTGCGGAAACTAGTTCGAACACCAATCCCAACGTATCCACGGCGGGACGCCGAAGGCGGCGTCCCCAACGACGCAGGTAAATAGTATCGCCCGCAGATTATGTTGCGCAAACCTTGTAGGGGACGCCGCCCTCGGCGTCCCGCGTTCCACACCATTCAATGGGTACGTTACGCGGTGTCCCGCGGGGAAACCCCTCCGCCGCTTCGCGGCACCTCGTAGGGGAGGCCGCCCTCGGCGTCCCGCGTTCCGCACCACACGGACATATGGCAAAAGAACCTGCGGAAACTATTTCGAACGCCAATCCCAACGTATCCACGGCGGGACGCCGAAGGCGGCG
>JAITDM010000238.1 GCA_031282535.1 Oscillospiraceae bacterium | reverse complement strand
TTGGTCGGCGGTTCGCTCTCCGTGATCACGCGGAAGGTGTACCCCTGCGCCACCAGGTAGTCGAGGAGCATGGGCAGGGTGTCGGCCGTCGTGTGCTTGTCGTGCAGCAGGACGACGGCGGGCTTTTGCTCCTTTTGCGTCTTCTCAAGCCCCTCGACCGCGGCGGCGTAGATGCCCTCCTTGGTCGGTTTCCCCACGGAGTCTTGCGGGTCGACGTTCCAGTCCCAGAACCGGTAGCCGTTGTCGCTCATCGTCTCGCGGAGCTCCGGCGTCAGGTAGGGGTGGCTGCCGTAGGGGGTGCGGACCAGGCGCGTGCGGATCATGGCGGCCTCGTAGAGCGCGTCGTTTGTCCGCGTGAGCTCGTCGATCATGGCCTCCGGGGAGGCGTAGAACTCCTCCCGTTTGTGGGTGTAGCTGTGCAGGCCGATCGCGTGGCCGGTGCCCACCATGCGCCGGATCGAATCCTCGTTGACATGCATGTTGGTGCCGAGCAAAAAGAATGTGGCGCGCACGTCGTACTCGGTCAGGGTGTCGAGGATCCGCTCGGTGGAGCCGTCCCGCTTCGGGCCGTCGTCAAAGGTCAGGTAGACCACCCGCGTCGGTGTGGGCGTCGGCGTTGGGGTGGGGGAGACGACGGGCGGCGGCGCGGCGGGGAGCATACTCCCCGGCGTCGGCGTCGGTGCCGGCGTCGGCGTGGGCGGGTTCACATACTCGCGGTAGCGCCGTTCGAGGGTGTCGGCGGCGGCGTTTAAAAAGGCCGCGTCGTCCTGCGCAGTGGACGGCAGCCGGATGCGCAGGAGCTTCCCATACGCCGTGTCCAGCACCGCGTAGGTGAGGCCGAAGTATTCGCAGACCGCGTCGACCGGCACATAGTAGGTGCCGCCCCGGTAGATCAGCGCGTCGCTGTACATCCTGTCCTGGTCGAAGGAGACGCTGCGCTCGATGTCAAAGGTCAGCGAGCGGTTCGGCCCGAACAGCGACAGATAGTGCGGCTGGTACATGATCGAGGAGAAGATCCCCGTGCCGTTTGTGAACACGCGGTGCGGCGCGTAGAGTGTCACCCCCGAGGTGATGGGCATGGCGCCGTCCGCCAGCGGCAAAATCGTGTACCCCACGGCGGTGAAGTACACCGCGGGCTCGGCCGCCGCCAGCGGGCCGCCGCCCACGAGGAGGAGGGTGACGCAAAGCAGGGCCGTGAGGACCCTGATGAGGTTTTTTCGGCAGTACATCGGCGTTTCCCCTTGTCGGATTGGTGTTTTTGGGATACGATAAACCAGGAACAGCAAGACCGCGGGCGCCCGCCCGGGCGACCGCCCTCCTGAACCATCTCATCATATCACACATCCCGCCGGAAAGGGAATGCCCTTGGGCAAATTTTTGGAGGCGTCGTCTATGCGGCAGCAGGAAAACGGAACCGGGGCGCCGGCGTACGCGTTTTTTCGGCATGAGCGCTGCGAATATTTCCCCTGCCACAAGGCAGATCGGCCGGAGGATTTCAACTGTCTGTTTTGCTACTGCCCGCTGTATCCGTTGGGGGCGCGGTGCGGCGGGACGGTCCGCTACACGCCGGAGGGGATCAAAGACTGCAGCGACTGTCTGCGGCCCCACGGGCGGGACGGCTACGACTTCGTGATCCGCGCCCTCGGGGCCGTCGTGCGCATGGCGGCCGGCCCGCCTGGTCCGTCCGGCCCGGCGGAGGGCGGTCCGGACGGCGGACCCGGTAGTCTTTGGTCGCCCGGACCACCGCCCCCGAGAGAAAAAACAGAGCGATGAGGTTCGGCACGGCCATGAGGGCGTTGCACAGGTCGGCCAGCGCCCACAGCAGCCCCGGCCGGAGTACCGCGCCGGCGTAGACCGCCGCGATGTAGCACGCGCGAAAGAGGCGGCGGGCCCGCCGCGCCGCGCCGGGGAACAGATAGACGCAGCACTGCTCCCCATAAAAGCACCAGCCGAGGAGAGAACCGAGCGCAAACAAAATCGTACAGACGCCGACGAACCATGCGCCCGCCGGGCCCAGCGCGCGCGTGAAGGCGGACATGGCCAGCACCGCCGCGCCGCCGGCGGCCCCGGCGCGCCAGGCGTCAAACGCGCCGGTGGCGAGGATGACCAGCGCGGTCAGCGTGCAGAGGACCAGCGTGTCCAAAAACACCTCCATCGCGCCCCAAAAGCCCTGCTCCACGGGTTCCCGGGCGCCCGCCGCCGCGTGGGCGATGGCCGCCGAACCGAGGCCGGCCTCGTTGGAGAACGCGCCGCGCGCCAGCCCGACGCGCAGCGCCTGCGAGAGCGCGTAGCCCCCCGCGCCGGCGGCGGCCGGCCGCAGGGCGAAGGCGCCCTGTACGATGCGCGCCAGCGAGGGCACGATCTGGTCGCGGCACAGCGCGAGCACGGCGAGGGCGCCCAGCACATAGAGCCCCGCCATGCACGGCGCCAGCGCCTGGGCGGTCCGGGCGACGGCGCGCGCGCCGCCCGCGACGACGAGGGCCGTGACGAGCGCGGCGACGAGGCCGGACCGGCCGGCCGGAACGGCCCACAGTTTGTGGGCGGCCTGTGCGAGGGAGGCGGACTGGACCATGTTGCCCATGCCGAGGGAGGCCGGCAGGGCCGCCAGTGCGAAGAGCGCCGCGAGGCGAGGCCGGCCCAGCCCGTCGCGCAGGACGTACATGGGTCCGCCGCAGTAGCCGCCGCGTCCGTCGCGGCGGCGGAAGAGCTGCGCCAGCACGACCTCGGCGTACTTGGTCGCCATGCCAAAAAACGCCGACACCCACATCCAAAAGATGGCGCCGGGCCCGCCGGCCGTCAGGGCCGCCGCGATGCCGGCCACATTGCCGGTGCCCACCGTGGAGGCCAGCGCCGTGCTCATGGCCTGAAAGGGCGTGAGGCCGCCGGCGGAGACCGCCCGCCCGGCCAACAGATCCCCGAAGGTGCGGCGCCAGATCGTGCGCCAGCGCGTCAGCGGCAGCCAGCCGGTGCGCACCGTGAGGAAGACCCCCGCGCCGAGCAGGAGCACCAGCATGACCGGCCCCCAGAGAAACCGGGTCGCCGCCTCCAGCGCCTGCCCGGCCCACCGGCCGACACTCTCCCGGACCACGCGGATCCCCCCTGTCCCGGCGCCTGTGCACCAGAATTTCCAATATTTTACATATTTGACGTGGATTGCCCCTGCAACCCACAACCCAAATTCTTCGCACCTTGTCGCCGCGAAGCGGCGACAAGGTGCGAATGCGCCGCGTCACGTTTAATGTATGGAGAAACGGCTCATACTAGTACGGACAAAATGCCGGCGCCCGGTCTGTCTGAGGCCTTTGGCGCTTGCACCATCAACGAGGTGAGCCGTCGACGATGAAAGCCGTGATCCTGGCGGGCGGGTCGGGGACCCGTCTGCGTCCCCTGAGCTGCCGCCGCCCCAAGCCCATGGTGGGACTGCTGGACCGCCCGGTCCTCGAACACACGCTGCTTTACCTGCGCCGTCAGGGCGTCACCGAGGTCTGTCTCGCGCTGCGGACCTTGCCGCAGATGATCATCGATTGTTTTGGAGACGGGTCGGCGCTCGGCATGCGGCTGCGGTATGAGATCGAGACGACCCCGCTGGGGACAGCCGGCGGCGTCGCGGCCTGCGCGCGTTTCGTGGACCCCGGGGAGAGCTTTTTGGTGATCAGCGGCGACGCGGTCCTCGACCTGGACCTCGGGTCCTGTCTGGCGCTGCACCAGAGGCGGCGGGCCCTCGCCACGCTGGTGCTGCACCGGCAGGCGGAGCCGCTCGAATACGGCATTGTCATGACGGACGGCGCCGGGCGCGTCACGCGTTTTATCGAGAAACCCGCGTGGAGTCAGGTGTTCTGCGACACCGTCAACACGGGGATCTATCTGCTGCACCCGTCCCTGCTGGCGCGCATCCCCGCGCGCCGGCCGGTGGATTTTGCGCGCGATATCTTCCCGGCGCTGCTAAGCGAGGGGGCGCCGCTGTACGCCGCCGTCGCCGCGGGCTATTGGTGCGACATCGGCGACGCGGAGAGCTACCGGCGGTGTTGTTTCGACGCGCTGGACGGGCGGCTCGCGCTGGACAAGCGGGCCGTCCGGGTCCGCGCGGGCGTCTGGACCGCCTCGCCTCTCCCGGACGGCGTTCGGGTGACGGCGCCCTGTTACATCGGGGCGGACGTCCGGTTGGAGCGCGGCGCGGCGGTGGGTCCGTACGCCGTGGTGGGCGCGGGGAGCCTGGTGGGCGCGCGCGCCGTGGTGGCGCACAGCGTGCTGGAGAGCGCGGAGCTCGGGCCGGACACGCGGGTGTGGGGCGCCGTGGCCGCGCGGGGCTGCGTGCTGCGGGCGGGCGCCGCGCTGCGGGCGGGCAGTGTGTTGGGCGAGGATGTGGTCGTCGGCGCGCACGCCGTCGTCTGCGAGGATGTGCGGGTCTGGTCCGGCCGGGAGATCGAGCCCGGCGCGCACGCCGCGGACAGCCTGGCTGGCGCGCAGCGCCGGCGGCCCGCCGTCTTCGACGGGCCAGGCCGCCTTTCGGGGCAGCTGCATGTGGACCTCACGCCGGCGCTGTGCCTGCGATTGGGCGCGGCCTGCGCCCAGCCGGCCCGCGCGGGCGAGGTCGGGATTGCCCACGCGGGCGGCCCGGCGGCCGGGGCGGCGGCGCTGGCGCTGGCGGCCGGCGTGCGCGCGGCCGGCGGACACACGGTCAGCCACGACGCCGGCACGCCGGCCTGCGCCGCCTACGCCGCCGCCGCCCACCGCTGGCCGATGTCCCTGTTTGTGTGGCAGGAGGCCGGGTCTCTCACGCTGCATGTCTTTGAAGCGGACGGCCTGCCGCTGGGCCGCGCCGGCGAGCGGATGCTGGCGGGGGCGGCCCAGCGCGGCGAGACGGCGCTCGTGCGCGCGGACCGGGTCGGCCGGGACCGTCGCCTCGCGGGGCTGTCGGCGCGCTACGCCGCCGCCGCCGCGGCAGTGAACAGCGAACAAATCACAGATCACCGTAGGGGCGCACATTGTGCGCCCGCCGTCCCCCAGCCCGCCGTCCCCCAGCCCGCCGTCCCCCAGTCCGCGGCGCCGCGTGTGCGCGTGGTGGGGGCGGACGTCTCGGCGGCGCTGCTGCGCGCGGCGCTGACCGCCGCCGGCATGGAAATCGACGAGGGGGGCGACGCACCGTGTTTCACGCTGGCGGGGGATGCAAAGGCGGGGTTAAAACCTGCTCCTGCACCGTGCTTTGCGCTGACGGGGGACGGGTTGACGCTCTCGGCTGTGGATGAGCGCGGTCGGAGGCTGCCCCACGCGCGGCTGCTGGCCCTGACGGCCCTGACGCTGTGGGAGTCCGGGCAGGGGGTGCTGGCCGTGCCGTACGGCGCGCCGGTGTGTTTGGACGCGGTGGCCGCGGCGGCGGGCGGGCGGCTGC
>JAITDM010000224.1 GCA_031282535.1 Oscillospiraceae bacterium | reverse complement strand
CAGCTTGGCAATCTGGGCGCGGTTCTCTTCCGCCGACTTCCGGCCGATCTCCGGGTCGGAGCCGGCGCCCTTGCCGCCGGTGAGCTTCTCGCCGATCTGAAGCTTGTGGGTGGCGTTGGCATTGTCGAGCGCCTGCCGGTCCGTGTTGACGGCCACAAACTCGACGCCGCGCATCCCCGCGGACATCATGCGACTGACGACGTTGTTGCCCCCGCCGCCGATTCCAATCACTTTGATGGACACCGTGCTGTCAGTACCCAAATCCATTTCAAACGGCATGCCACTTCCTCCTTTTGTCAGGCGGCCGCGGCGTCTGTTTCGCCCCGCGCGTCGTCTGCCTCGCCGCCGTCCGCCGGACGCTCCGCGTCCTCCGCGAACGGCGTTCCCGTTCCATCCGCCCCGGCCGCCTCACCCGACGCCGCGTCGGTTTCACCTGGATCCTCCGGCGGCGACGGCGGCGCGGAGGCGGGCAGGTAAGAGGCGATCTTGTCCCCCGCCCGCGCCAGGTCCAACGACCCCCGCGCGCCGGTGGGGAGTTTTTTGATAGATTCTTCCATAAATGCGAGCTTGATGTCGATGTCGTCCGCCGTGCCCAGGATGACGTGGAGCCGGTCCTCGTACTCCAGCGTGATCTGGTCCATGCGGGACACGTCGACCTCGGATACCCGGGGCGACAGCGAACGCCAGTGCAGCGCCAGCAGCAGCGCCAGCACGGGCCGCAGCCGTTCCCGTTCGTTCTGCGGCAGGGCCATGCTCTCGCCCAACGCGGGCGAGAGCAGCGTGATGCCCTTTACAACCGGTTTCGGCACCGCCGTGTGGACCGTGGTCTTCTCCAGCAGTTTGCCGGAGCCGTCGATCATCCAGAAGACCCCTCCGTGCGGGACCATGCCCACCGAGACGCGTTCCGTGATCTCGATGACGATGGTGCCCGGCAGCCGGCGCCGTACGCGCACGTTCTCGACATAGGGGAATTCGGCAAAGATGGCCCGAATGGCGGCGGTCTTGCGGAGGAAAAACAGGTTGTCCCCCTCTTTGAGACCCGACGCCGCCACGATGCTGGCGGGGGCGTAGATCGTGGACCCCTCCACCTCGATGTGGGTCACCTTGAAAAACACGCCGACAGCCAGCGTCACCGCCGCCGCGATCAGGGCCAGACTCAATAGAAAGTAGACGGGGCCGCCCCGCCTCTTTTTGCGCCGTTTTCGATTTTTTTGCACATAACGTGGCATAGTCGGGCCCCTCTAACGTGGGTTGCACCTGCAACCCACAACCCCAATTCTTGTTTTTTGTTGCCGCTGCGCGGCGACAAGGTGCTAATCGCAGGCGCCCCCGGCCGCCCGCCGGACAGAGCCGCCGGCGCCTGCGTCCGGTTCTTCCACCCGGCGGATGTCGGCGCCGAGCGCCGCCAGCCGCTGTTCCGGCGCCTCGTACCCGCGGTCGAGATGGCGCAGGCCGGTCAGCCGGCTCTCTCCCTCCGCGCTGAGCGCCGCCACCAGCAGCGCCGCGCCGCCGCGCAAATCGGTGGCACGCACGTGGGCGCCGTATAGACGCGGCACGCCGCATACGACGGCCACGCGCCCGGCCACCTTGATGTCGGCGCCCATTCTGGCCAGTTCGCCGACGTGACGAAAGCGATTTTCAAAGATGTTTTCCACAAAGACTGACGTGCCCTCCGCGTGGGCGGCCACCGCCATGAGCGGGGACTGCGCGTCGGTGGGAAAGCCCGGATAGGGCATCGTGCGCACGGGCCGCACCGCGCGCAGCGGCGTGTCCCTGTGCAGTGTGATGTGCGTGTGCCCGGCGCGGACCTCGCAGCCCGCCTCGGCCAGGATGGACGTCACCGTCGACAGATGTTCCGGGCAGACATCCTCCACCGTGACCGTCCCGCCGGCGGCCGCCCCCGCCGCCAGGTATGTGGCGGCGGCGATGCGGTCGGGGAGGATCGCATGCTCGGCCGCATGCAGCGCGTATCCCCCTTCGATGACGACGGTGGAGCTGCCGGCCCCCTCCACGCGCGCGCCCATGGCCCGCAGAAAATGCTGCAGATCTTCGATCTCCGGCTCGCGCGCCGCGTTCGTGATCCGCGTGACGCCCGACGCGCCGCAGGCGGCCAGCATGATGTTTTCCGTGGCCCCCACGCTGGGGAAGGTGAGGTTCACTTCGCGGCCCACCATGTGGTGTCCCCGGCAGATGAGGTTGCCGCCCGTTTCAAAGATCTCCGCGCCCAGCGCGCGGAGGGCGGACAGATGGAGGTCGATGGGCCGCGGTCCCAGCTCGCAGCCCCCGGGGAAGCTCATGCAAGCCTCGCCCGACCGCGTCAGGATCGCGCCCAAAAACACGACGGAAGAGCGCATCTCCCGCATCAGGCGGTCCGGTACGTCGCAGCGGTCCATCGGACGGGGATCGACCGCCACGGCGTCCCCCTCCCGCCGCACGCGGCAGCCCAGGTAGCGGAGGATGTGAAACGTCGATTCCACGTCGCTGAGCTGGGGACAGCGGCGCACCACCTGTTCGCCCCCGCCCATGACGGTCGCCGCCAAAATCGGCAGCACGCTGTTTTTGGCCCCCTGAATGCCGACGGCGCCGCGCAGCGGCCGCCCCCCTCTGATCACCAACGCATTGTTGTTCATATCCAATCCCCCGCCGCCGCCCGGCGCAAGTTGACGCCCTATGCGTCACTGATCCATCTTATGCGACTTTTGCGGAGAACGTGTGACCGGCGCCGCGGGCGCTCAGATCCTCTCGCCCTGCCCGGATGCACCGCGTTTGGCCGCCAGTGAGGTCACAATGTGATAAATTTTCTCGGCCGCGTCCAGAATCGCCAGATCGCGCAGACGGGCCGAGAGCGCCTCCCGTTTGGCGTTTTCCCGAAGCAGGCCGCTCGCGGCGGAGAACAGCGCCCCGTCTCCGCACGCCGACTCCGGCAGCAGCACCGCGGCGCCGTGGCGCGCCAGTACGCGGGCGTTTTTCTCCTGGTGGTGGCCCGTGACGTTGGGCGAGGGGACCAGGATGGCGGGTTTGCCCATGGCCGTCAGCTCGGCCAGCGTAGACGCGCCGGCGCGCGTGATGAGCAGATCGGCCGCCGCCATGGCGGTGGGCATGTCATAGAGATATTCGGACAGCCGGATCTCGGGGTGCGCCGTCAGGTCGACGCCGGCCTCGCGGACCGCGTCCGGCATCCAGGCCCAGCCGAACCGGCCGGTGACGTGGAGGTGCTGAAAGGCCCTTGTCTCACTCTCGCGCCGGATGAAATCCACCATGTGCCGGTTCATGTCGCGGGCCCCCAGCGAACCGAAGCAGGAGAGCACGACGGGCCGCTCGTCGAGCCCGAGCGCGCGCCGCGCCGCGTCCCGGTCCGTCTCCAAAAACGCCTGCCGCACCGGCGTGCCCGTCACCGCCACCCGGTCCGGGCGGCGATACGCGGACACGGCCTCCGGAAAGCTGACCAGCACCCGGTCCACCCGGCGGGCCAGCAGCTTTGTCGTGAGCCCCGGCAGCGCGTTGGATTCATGGACCGCCGACGGGATGCCGCGCCGGCTCGCCGCGTACACGACGGGAAAGCTGGCGTAACCGCCGGTCCCGAGGACGGCGTCCGGTGCAAACGCGTCCAAAATGCGCCCGGCGGCCTTGAGACTGCCCGTCAAACCGCCCAGCACCTTGAGGTTGTACCACAATGCCGCCGGCGTGAGCCGGTGCCGCAGGCTGCGGATGGACACGGTTTGGATGCGGTACCCGGCGCGCGGCACGAGGTCGCACTCCATGCCGCCGTCGGCGCCCACAAACAGGATCCCGGCGTGCGGGTGCCGCGCCCGCAGCAGGCCCGCCACCGCCAGCGCCGGGTTGATGTGGCCTGCCGTCCCGCCGCAGGTGAACAAAATTTTCATCGGACAATCCCTCCGTCGTCCCCGGCGGCGTCAGCCCGATTTGGGGGCGGGAATTTGGCGGGAAACCGCCAGCACAATGCCCATTTCCATGAGCTGAATGAGCAGGGAAGTCCCTCCGTAGCTGAAAAAGGGCATGCTCATGCCGGTCACCGGGATCAGATTGGTGACGACCGCCACGTTGAAGAAGGTCTGCATCGCGAGCAGGGTGGTGATGCCGGTCACCATCAGGGAACCGAAACGGTCCCGTGCGTGGATGGCGATCCAGTACCCGCGCAGGATGAGCACGGCGAACAGCAGCAGCACGATGCACGCGCCGATGAGACCCAGTTCCTCGCAGACGATGGCAAACACAAAGTCGTTGTGTTCCTCCGGCAGGTAGAGATATTTCTGCCGGCTCTTGCCGAGCCCCAGCCCGAACGCCCCCCCGGAGCCGATGGCGTACAGGGATTGGATGGCCTGGTAGCCGCTGCCCTGCCGGTCCAGAAAGGGATCGCGCCAGATCTCGATGCGCCTCATGGCGTAGGGCAGGACCCGGCCCAGGAAGTCCGTCGTCAGGGCCATGTAGACCCCGAGGCCGCCGGCGCCGAGGAGGCCGGCAAACCAGCCCCAGTGCACGCCGCCGACAAACATCAGCGCCCCGCCGACGCCCAGGATCAGCACGGTCCCGGAGAGGTGCGGCTCCAGGTACATGAGAAACGAGATGACGCCCAGAATGGCCGCAAAGGGCAGCACCCCGTAGCGAAATGTCTTCATGCGGTCCTTGTAGACGGAGATCATCGCCGCGAAACACACGATGACAGCCAGTTTCGCGATCTCCGAGGGCTGGAACTGAAAGGAACCCAGGACGATCCACCGTTTGGCGGCATTGCGCTCCACGCCGATGATGAGGACCAAAATCAGCAGCACGACGGAGACGGCCATGAGCGGCACGGCGAGCGGGCGGAAGAACTGATAATTGAAGCGGGAAATGAGCAGCATGAGGGCCATCCCCAGCACGGCAAACAGGCCCTGGCGCATGAAGTAATAGGCGGCGTTGTAACCCGTGTCCGCGTCGTTCAGCGCCGAGGCGTAGCTGGCGGAGAACATCATCACGAGCCCGATGATGGAGAGCATGACGACCAGCATAAGAAAGGGCAGGTCCATAGGCCCCTTGTGGGGTCTCTCAAGCGTCTCCGGCACGCCGTATGTACGCATGTCCGGGCGGCGGCCCGTGTCCGGCGCATCCACAAACATCCCACCTTTTCCAATTTTTGGATTATCTGTCACCGCTCGACCAGGTAGACCGCCAGACAGAGGAGGGCGGTCAGGGCGGAGAACACGCAGAAAATCTTGGTTTCGCTCCACCCGGACAACTCGAAATGGTGGTGGATGGGCGTCATCTTGAAGAGCCGCCGGCCGCCCGTCGCCTTGAAATATCCCACTTGCAAGACGACGGACGCGGTCTCGATCAGGTAGACGAGCCCCACGAGCGGCAGCAGCAGGGGCGCGTCGACCGCCATCGCGAGTCCGCACAGCGCGCCGCCCAGAAACAGCGAGCCGGTGTCGCCCATGAACACCCGCGCCGGGTGAAAGTTGTACAGCAAAAAACCGGCTGTCCCGCCGGCCAGCGCCGCCGCGAACAGGGCGGGCGCGGGGCGGTTCCAGGCCAGGCAGAGCGCCGCGAAGAAGACGGCCACGGGCAGCGTCACGCCGCTGCACAGCCCGTCGACGCCGTCGGTCAGGTTGACGGCGTTGACAAACCCCGCCACATAGAGCAGCGCCAGCGTCAAAAACAGGATCCACGGCAGCGGCGCCGTCAGGCGGAAGAGCGGGAGATAGACATCCGCCGTCGTGTAGCCGAGCAGCCGCATGAGCGCGAGCAGCGCGGCGGCGGCGGCGAGCTGGAGCATCAGCTTTTGCAGCGCCGTGAGCCCCAGGTTGCGGTGATGCGCCACTTTGAAAAAGTCGTCCGCAAAACCGATGCCCCCGTAGAGCCAGGCGAAGGCCAGCGCGAGCAGATGCTCATAGCGGCCCTGCGCGAGGTAAGGCAGCCCCAGGAGCAGCACGGTGGCCGTGATGCCGGCGGCAAACATGAGGCCGCCCATCGTGGGGGTGCCGGATTTGGACATGTGCCAGCGCGGTCCCTCCTCGCGGATGCTCTGGCCGAACTTCAGCCGGCGCAGCAACGGCAGCAGCAGCAGGCCGAAGGCGGCCGTCAGTCCGAAGGAGAGGGCGAAGGCGCAGAGCAGTCTGACCATGGGCGCCTACCCCTCCTGTTCCCGCATCCGGCGGAGCCAATCGGCCACGACCTCGCGTTCGTCAAGCGGACATTTTTGTCCGTTTATCTCCTGGTAGTCCTCGTGTCCCTTGCCGGCCAGCAGCACCATGTCCCCCGGTTTGGCCTCCGCGAGCGCCCGGCCGATGGCCTCGACGCGGTTTTCCACCACCAGCACGGGCGTGCCGGACGTCGGAACGCCGGCCATAATCTCTTCGAGGATCTGCGCCGGCGGTTCCGTGCGCGGGTTGTCGGAGGTCACGACGACAAGGTCCGACAGCCGGGCCGCGGCGGCCCCCATCAGGGGGCGTTTGCTCCGGTCGCGGTCGCCGCCGCAGCCGAACAGCGTGACGACGCGTCCGCTGTGGTACGCGCTCACGGCCGAGAGCAGGTTTTCGAGCGCGTCCGGCGTGTGGGCGTAATCGATGACGACCGTGACGCCTTCGGGCCCCGGCACCACCTCCATGCGCCCGCGCACCGGCGGGATGTCCCGCGTCGCCGCCGCGATGTCCCGCAGCGCGACGCCCTCCATCAGCGCGCACGCCACGGCGGCCAGCGCGTTGTAGACGGAGAAGAGGCCCGGCGTCGCCCATTCGATCCGGGCGATGCCGGAGGTGGTCACGACCTCGAACTCAACCCGGTTGGCCTTGAAGCGGATGTTCTTCGCCACCACATCCGCCTCGTCGCGCTGTGTCGAATAGGTGATGGAGTTGAGGGCGGGGTCCTCCGCCAGCCGCCGGCCGTAGGGATCGTCCAGGTTCAGTACGGCGGCGTCGGACTGCTGAAAGAGCAGCGCCTTGGCGCGAAAATAGGCCTCCATGTCCTGGTGATAGTCCATGTGGTCCTGTGTGAGGTTTGTGAACAGCGCCTCCCGGAATTCGACGCCGCCCACGCGGCGCTGGGAGAGCGCATGGGACGAGACCTCCATCACGCAGTGGGTGCAGCCCGCCTCGGCCATCCGGGCCAGCAGCGCCTGCAGCGTCAGGATGTCGGGCGTCGTGCGCTCGGAGGGCAGCGGCGTGCCGCCGATCCAGTGGCCGTTGGTGCCGATGAGACCCACCCGAAAGCCGCCGGCCCGCTCCAAGATGCCCTTAACGATGTGCGTGACGGTGGTCTTGCCGTTTGTGCCCGTGACCCCGATCATCCGCAGGCGGGCGGACGGGTGTCCGTAGAAGCGCGCGGCCATCGCGGCCATCGCGGCGCGCAGGTCGGGCACCCGTACGGACGGCGTCGCGGCGTCTGTCTCCGCCTCTGTCACGACGGCCGCCGCCCCGGCGGCCAGCGCCTGGGGGATATAGGCCGCCCCGTCCTCCCGGGTGCCGGGCACGGCAAAAAACAGGTCCCCCGCCGACACCCGCCGGGAATCGAGGCACAGCCCCTTGATCTCCAGGCCGGGGTCGACCCCCAGGGAGACGGGTGTGATCTCCGCCAGCAGTTCCGCCAGTTTCATATGCTCCCCCCCGATTTTAACCCCCGCCCGCGCGAAGTCCCCGTTCTCAACACGCAGCACTGGTCAAAGACCGTCAGTCCCGCAGGCTTGTGTCGAAGAACTCCACCTCGATGGTCGTGCCGGGAGGCGCCTGCGTGTTGGCCGCCACACTCTGACGGGCCGCCACGATCGTACCGCCGTTCACGGCGGTGGTGGCGCCCATGGCCCGCATGTAGAACCCCGCGTTCACCAGCGTCCGGTTGGCCCGCTCGGCCGTCATCCCGACCACGTCCGGCACCGTCGCGCTCTCCGGCGGCCGCGCGTCGCCCAGGTAGAGGACGACCTCGGCCGTGCCGGGCACCTGCGCGCCGGCCGCCGGCACCTGCGCGGACACCGTGTCGCCCTGGCCCTTCACAGAGTATCCGATCTCCCGGTCCTTCAAAAGCTGTTCCGCCTCCGCCACCGGCAGCCCGCTCAGCGTCGGCACGGTGATCTCCAGCATGGCGGCCTCCTCCGGCGTGTACTGTGGCGCGACCCCGATGTAGGGCAGGATGTCGGACATGATGCGGCCCACCACGGGCGCCGCCATGCCGCCGCCGGTGCGCAGGTTCGGCGGGCCGTACATCGGCTCGTCGAGCAGGACCAGCACGGCCACCTGCGGGTCGTCGGCCGGGGCGAAGCCCACAAACGAGACGACATATTTACCCGGCATGTACTCGTGCGTCTCCGGGTCGCGCTTTTGGGACGTGCCGGTCTTGCCGGCAATGCGGAAGCCCTTGACATAGGCGTTGATGCCGGTGCCCTTGCTGACCACAGATTCCAGAATCTCGCGCAAGGTCCGGGAGGTCTCGCCGGAGATCACTTGGCGGACCACCTCGGGCTGGATGCTCCGGACCACGCGGCCCTGGTCGTCCGTCAGTTCCCGGACGATGTGCGGCTTCATCAGGCTGCCGCCGTTGGCCACCGCCGACACCGCCGTGATGAGTTGGATCGGCGTGATGTTGAAGGTCTGACCGAAGGCGTAGGTCGACAGCGCGACCGTGTCCTCGTGGAAGGCCTCCTGCGAGTGGAAGACGCTGCCCGATTCGCCCGGCAGGTCGACGCCGGTTTTCTCCGTAAAGCCGAAAGCCCGGAAGTAGTCGTAAAACCGCGTCTGCCCGACCCGCTGGGCCACCGTGATGAACACTGGGTTGCAGGAGTTTTGCACGCCCTGCACGAAGGTCTCCTCGCCGTGGCCGGCCAGTTTGTGGCAGTGGATGGGCCGGTTCCAGCCGGGCACCATGATCGAACCCGTGCAGTAGAACGTGTCGTCCAGAGCGACGGCCTTCTCCTCCAGCGCCACCGCCGCCGTGATGATCTTGAAGGTCGAGCCCGGCTCGTAGGTGTCGTTTACGATCTTGTTGCGCCACTGCGCGAGGAGCGCATCCTTCAGCAGCGCGCTCCGCTCCTCGCCCTCGAGGCCCGAGAGCGCGTCGAGGGCGGCGGGGTCCGTCAGCGTCCGCGGTTCGTTTGGGTCATATCCGTACCGGGTGTCCATCGCCAGGATCTCCCCGGTTTTCACGTCCATGATGATGCCGGCCGCCTTGTTGCGCACGTCGTTTTCCACGAGGGCCGTCTGCAAGTGGTTCTCCAAAAAGTGCTGCATGGTTTCGTCCAGCGTGAGGACAACGCCCAGGCCGTCCTGCGCGTCGTAATGTTTCTCGTATTGGAAGGGCATGACGCGATTTTTGGCGTCCCGCGCGGCCACCACACGGCCCGGCGTTCCCTTGAGGCTCTCGTTGTAGACGGCCTCCACGCCGTCCAGCCCCTGGTTGTCGTCGCTGACAAAACCGAGGACATGGGAGGCGAAGTTTCCGTTCGGATAGTAACGCTTGGAATCCGGCGTTACGTACACGATCTGTTGGAGCTTGTTGTCCGAGATGAAAGTCCGCACCCGGTCGGCCAGGTCCTTCTCGACCTTTTTGCGGATCTCCTCATACTGACGGTCTTTCTTTTGGGTCTTTTCGTATATGGTTTCGGAGTCCACGTCCAGAATCTCCGACAGCCCGCGCGCGACGAGACGGGCCTGTTCCTCGCTCTCGATGTCCGCCGGGGAGATAAAGACGGTGTCCACACTGGCGCACAGGGCCAGCGTCTTGTAGTTGCGGTCGAAGATGGTCCCGCGCAGCGGTGAGATCACCGTGTTTCTGGTCTGCTGTTCCACCGCCATCCGCTCATATTTGTCGTGGTTTACGATCTGGATGTCGTAGAGTTTCATTCCGAGCGGCACAAAGAGGCCGACGCCGCAGAGGGCCATCAGCACAAAGGTGCGAAAGAGTACGGTGCGGTTCGCGCGGCGGGACGCCGGCATTTGTTTGGACGCTTTTGACACAAAACCCCCTCCTCTCGGCGGCCGCGCGGGGCATAACACAGAAGGGGAAGCCCGTATGTGTCTCCCCACTCCTTCCTCTCTCTATGTATAGGCGAAGCGTGTGCGGGTATGCCTTGGCTGCAATAAAATTGCAGTTTTCCTGCCTGCGCAGGCAAAGTGCGTGCGGGTATGTCCCGAAAGCGGCCAAACGCGCGGAGGGCGGTAAAAAGAATCAACCGCCGAACAGATCGCGCCAAAAGCCGCCGCTTTTTTTCAGCACGACGGCGCGGTCGCCGTCGGACAGGTCGATGTAGATCACCTGGTCGCGTGTGGGTTTGGTCATCCCGAGTTCCTCCGTGGCGATCCGCTCGATCTCCGCCAGATTGACCTTGCCGTCGCCCAGCTTCTGCAGGAGGGATCCCTCCTGTTTCAGCGACGAGATCTCCCGCTGCAGCGCGCCGGTCTCCGCGGACAGTTCCGCGAGCCGCACATGGGAGTGGACGACGATGAACATGGAGGCGGCAAACGTCGCAAAGCCCAGCAGCATCCAGCCGGACACATGGACTTTTTCTTTGACCCGCGACTGCGCGCGCGTCCTGACGGCCGACTGCTCCAGGATATCCTGTGCCACGGCTTCGCGCACACGGCGCCGATTGTCAAAACGGGAGAGGTCCTGTGCCACATTGATAGCCCGCGCGCTCATGGAAACACCTCCTGACCAAAAATGGGGACGCGGCGTGCAAAACAGAGATGGAAATAAAAGGTAATTTAGAT
>JAITDM010000182.1 GCA_031282535.1 Oscillospiraceae bacterium | reverse complement strand
CCTCCGCCCTCAAACGCATCGGCCGTCGGCATGGGGCGCCGTCGACCGATGCGTTTGGTAATTTTATCCAATTTTCACACGGTCCAATCGTACTTGACTATGGAGCGGTAGACGATGGCGAGGGTCTGTTCCCGCGTCAGGTTCGAGAGGGGCCGGAAGGCGTCGCCGGTGCCGCGCATGATGTCGTTCTCATACGCGTACTCCACAAACGGCGCCGCCCACTCCGCGATCTCCGCCGCGTCGCTGTAGTAGCTCAGCGGCTGCTTCGGCGTCGCCGGCCGCGACTGGTTCTGGACCCGCGCCACAAACGCGCAGATCATCTTCGCCGCCTCCTGCCGCGTGATCTCCTTGTCCGGGTTGAACGCCGTCTCCGACGTCCCGTCCACAAACCCCAGGTGGTGCGCCTTCCGCACGTCCGTCTCCAGCGGATGCCCCACCGTGTCTAAAAACTTCACCGCCGACGGGTACGTCACCGTCACCTTCTTCACAGGCTCGTACACGCTGATCAGCAGCGACGTGAACTCCGCCCGCGTCACGTTCTCCCCGTACCGGTCCCACAGCATCGGCGGCGCCACCGCCAGCGCGTGCATCTGGTACAGCTCCGTCAGCGCCCACGGGCTCGCCTCCGACAGGCCGTCCGTCAGATAGGTCTCGTCGGACGCCAGCCCCGTCGTCAGCCGCTGCGGCCGGTTCACATTGCCGCCGCCCGCCGATGCCTGTTTCAGCCCCGTCTGCTGGTTCCGGTTCCGGCCCCAGGCGTAGAGCGCCCCGCCCTCCGCCACAAAGAACGCGTGGTGCGGTCCCGCCGCCGCCAGCACAGGCGTCACGTCCCCGCTCAGCTCCACCCGCTTAGGCGTCACCTGCGCGATCTGGTCGATCCCCTGCCCCAGCTGGCCGTACTCCCCGTAACCCCAGGTGTACAGCTTGCCGTCATGCGTCACCGCCATCGACGACTCGATGCCCGCCGCCACCTGCGACACCTTCGTGAGGCCCTTCGCCTCCGTCGGCACCGCGCGGTCCTCCTTGGTCCCGTCGCCCAGCTGCCCGTAGGTGTTCGTGCCCCACGCGTAGACCGTCCCCTCCCGCGTCACCGCCAGCGAGTGCGAGTACCCGGCCGCCACCGCCACGATGTTGCGCAGGCCGGGCACCTGTATGGGCGCCGACGCGTCCAGCCCCGTCCCGTCGCCCAGCTGCCCGTGGGCGTTCGTGCCCCACGCGTACACCTCGCCCGAGAAGGTCAGCGCCAAAAAGTGCGCCCCGCCGGCCGCCACCGCCGCCACGTGCCGCAGCGCGCGCACGGGCCGCGGAGATTCGCCCTGCCGCCACTGCCACACCGTGCCGTCGCTCCGCAGCGCCAGCCCGTCCGCCTGCCCCGCCGCCACGGCCACCACGCCCGTCAGCCCGGGAATCTCGCGCGGCGTCCAGTCCCCGCCGCCCCAGGTCAGCACGGTCCCGTCAAACCGCAGCGCCAGCGTGAATTCATACCCCGCCGCCACGGCCAGCACCGAGTTCAGCTCCGCCAGCGGCTCGGGCGCCTCCGACTGCGTCACGTCCTCACCCCGGCCGAGCTGCCCCTGCGCGCCGCTCCCCCAGGTGTACACGATCCCGTCCTTCACCAGCACCGAGTGCGTCATGCCCCCCGCCACCGGTACCCGGCGCTGGGCCACGTTGATCGCCCCGGCCGCCGGCGTGCCCAGCGCAAACAGTCCCACCGTCAGCACCAACGTCAACACCACAGCCATCCCTCTTCTGACTCCTATTCTCATCTTAAACACCTCTATCCCCGCACAGCGAAGCCGCGCGGCAATTTCCCTAAAACGAACCACAAATCCCGATAAATAATTATGAATTATCCCACGGTGATAACGCACCGTCCGCTCTGACCGCCGCAGCTGGCCGTGATGTACACCGTGCCCGCGCCGAAGGCCGTCACATTGCCGGCGCGGTCGACAGAGGCCACCAAGGTGTTGGAGCTCGACCAGGTCACGATTTTGCTGGTGGCGTCGGCGGGGACGACCGCGGCCGTCAGGTGGACCCGCTCGCCCACGTCCAGCAGCACCGACCCGGGCGACACTGTCACCCCGCTCACCGGGACGACCAGCGGCGGCGTGGGTGTGGGCGGCGGCGGTTGTTCCGGCGTCTGCGCCGGGGGCGTCGGCGTGGGTGTCGGCGTTGGCGTGGGTGTCGGCGTCGGCCGTGGGGTAGGGGTCGGTGTGGGCCGCTGCGCCGGTGTGGGCGTCGGCGTGGACGGCACCCCGTCCACATGCGGGATGTGCGCGACCACGGACCAGTCCGCCACCGGGTTGCCGGCCGCCGCCAGGGTCTCAAGCGCCGGCAGGGCGGCCAGCGGCGACAGGTCCTCAATGCGGTTGCCGCCGATGTTCAGATAGGTGAGCCCGGTCAGAGACCGCGCAAACCGGATGTCCGAAAGTTCGTTGCCGCTGAGGTCGAGCCGCGTCAGCCCGGTCAGGGACCCCAGGAAAGAGGCGTCGCCGAGCCGGCAGCCGGCCAGGTTCAGCACCTCCAGCCCCGGCAGGAGCGCCAGCGGCGACGGATCCGGCAAAGACTGCTCCCGCAGGCGCAGCACCTTGAGATTCGGCAGCAGGGACAGATCCGCCAGGGAGGTCACCGTGCCGCCCTCCACGTCCAGCTCCGTGATGAGCGCCAGTTCCTCCGGGGCGACGGCCGCGTCCGCCGGTTTTTGCAGCCCGGCCCGGATCGCCGCGCCAATCGCCTCGTCGGCAAACACGATGCCGGACGGGGCGGACGGGGCGGACGGCGTGGACGGGGATTCGCTCGGCGATGAGACGGCGCCCGACGGCGTTTCCTGTAGCGAAGAGGAGGGGGGAACGGGCGGTGTGGACGACGGCCGCGGGGCCAAAAACGGCAGCCAGGACGCCCGGAAATAGTACAGCATGGCGCCCGTCAGGAGCGCGGCGGCTGTGAGTGTCAGAATCAGCGCTTTTCGCGGCGCGCGCTGACCACGCGCCGTGGCGCGTGGCGCGTAGGAGG
>JAITDM010000120.1 GCA_031282535.1 Oscillospiraceae bacterium | reverse complement strand
ATCCGCTGCGCCGTCTGCAGCGACCCGTACTCCGCCCAGATGGCGCGCCGCCACAACGACGCCAATATGCTGGCGCTGGGCGCGCGCGTGCTGGGCGCGGAACTCGCGAAGATGCTGGTGGACCTGTTTTTGTCCACCGATTTTGAAGGCGGGCGGCACCAGCGGCGGGTGTCTCTGATCGAGGAGACCGGGCGCGCGGGCGCGGAGGGCGGCGTATGAGATGGTTTGAACGTTTTTGTCTCCGTTACGAGCGCTTCGGGCTGCGCAGGCTCACGACCGTCATCGCGCTGGGGCAGGGCCTTGTCGGGATCATGATCCTGTTTTTTGGGCCCGCCGTGGCCGACCCGCTCATCTTCCACCCCGCCGCTTTCCTGACGGGCGGGTGGTGGCGCCTGGTGACCTTTTTGTTTGTCCCTTACAGCGGGAGCGCCCTGACGATGCTGCTCTCGGCGTACTTCCTGTTTTGGATCGGCCAGCACCTGGAGATGGAGTGGGGCGCGATGAAGCTGACGGTCTACTACTTCGTCGGCACTGTGATGACGCTCCTCTACAGCCTGCTGACGGGCGCGCCTGCCACGACGTTTTTTCTCAACATGTCCCTCTTCTTCGCACTGGCCACCCTCCACCCGGACCAGTCCCTGCTCCTGTTCTTTGTGATCCCGGTCCGGTTCAAGTACGTGGCGCTGGCGGAGGCGGCGATCTTCATCCTCTGGCCGATGCTGCGCATCCCCTTCACGCTGGCCAACCTGGTGCCGCTCGCCGCCATTGCGAACTATCTCCTGTTCTTTGCCCCCACCCTCCTAAAGCTGGTGCGCCGGCCCCTGCGGACGAGCCGCCGGACCGTGGAGTTCAAGTCCGAGGTGCGCCGCACCAAGGAGCGCCGGGGGTATATCCACAAATGCGCCGTCTGCGGCATCACCGACACGGAGGCCCCCGACCGGGAATTTCGCTATTGCTCCCTCTGCGCCGGCTACAAATGCTACTGCTCCGAGCACATCTTCAACCACGTCCACACGAAGATCCAGTGAATCGTTCCGCCAGCGCATTTTTTCGGCAAAAGCCGGATCAAAGCATAAAAAAGGGGCTGTTGCCGCCACTTCGGGCGGGTGCAACAGCCCCTTTCTCATCGCCGTATCATCCAATCCTGCAAAGGGCAAAATCGTCCACTTGCAGCCAGGTCCCGTTGTTCAGGCTGCCTCTGACGCCGACGGAAATCCGTCCCGCCGTCGTCACTTCAAACGTGTATGTCGGGTACTGCCAGTCCCCGACGCCGTTGTAGGTTGTAATCGGATCGGACTGCCCTGTCGGTTCCGTAGTACCGGCGGCGTGGTAAAGCCTGATATCGCCTGTACTGCCGGGTATGATGAGGCCCTGCGTAAAGCAACTCAGCACATACTGGCCCGGCTGCAGATCCACCGTTTGATACAAGGCCACGTATGACCCGCCGGCGGCGCCGGCCAGGTAATACGCCGCCGAATAATGCGTGCCCGAACCGGACGTGTGCTGATTCTTCACACCCGCGTCCCTGCTGAACCTGTTGCTGGTGGTCGAACTGCGCGTCCAGCTGTCCGGCGAGCCGTTCGAACTGCTCCAGTCGTCGAGCGCCGCATTCAGAAGCAGGTTGTCGCCCTTGACGGTTACATGGGCGACAGCCGGTATGTCCGTGCCGTACACAACGCCCTCGACTTCGTATACGCCAATTTCTGTGAACGGCCCGGGACGACTCCATACAACCGGCAGTTCTCCGACACCGTTCGGCGAATCGTGATAACGCACGGTCACCGTATCGGGCAGGGTATATCCGTCGGTTGCGAACGGGAACACCGTCACCGGGTCAATCCGTTTGACGGACAAAGGCGCCTTGTCCATGAGCGGTACATACGTGTCCGCGTCCCACAGGAAAGCCGCATAGGCATATTCCGGTCTGTACCCGTCGAGGGACAGACTGCCAAACGTGATTTCACCGTCCGTGAAAGGCAGAACACGGCTGTCAAAGGCGACGAGCGCGCCACCGGCGTCATAGGCCGCTATGACGGCCAGGGCCGGACCGGCGGAGGCGGCGGAGGCCACGCGATACGCCGCCGTAACGCCGTCGCCCACCCTGCCGACATCGACAAGCGCATTGTACGTTTCGTCGCCCGTCGGATAGGCGGGGTCCCCGGACACGAGCACGAGCGACAGATCGTCGATGAACGCGTAATTCGGGCTGGCCGAGACATTGTTCGGCGCGTTGGCGAAGAAACCGATCGTCGCCTGTCCGTTCGTGACATGGATATTGTCGATCACGATTTCCGTGTACGGATACCGCCCCGAAACCGTGTTTCCGGTGTTGTCGGCGTAAGAGGCCTCCGTGCGCGGGACGGTCTGAAGCAAGTTGTTTACGATGGTTTCGCCCCCGTAGTTCTCGGCGTAAGCATACAACTCCGCCTGCTCCACGCCGGCGCTCGGGTGGCCCCTCTTGACCCAGCCGCGGAATTCATATATCCCGTTCGGGATGCCTGTCACGGTCTGATAGACGGACGCCGAATACGGCGCCGCCGCGTAGAGGTATGCATATCTGTCGCCGATGGTCCCGTGAGACACATTGTAGGAACTGTAGGTGTTGTTTCCGCTCGTTCCCGTCTGCGCCGCGTTTGTGTCGGTGATCGGGCGCTTTGACCAGTTCAGAATGTCCGTTCCGCTGCTGGCCTCAAAATTCGGGTTCTGCAGCAGATTCTGTCCTGGGGCGGCGGACACCGCGGCGGGTGGCGCGGCGCCGTATATCTCAAACGACGCCAGCCCCGAACCGGTTTTGTCGACGAACCGGACATAGCGGACGTTGGGGACAAACCGGCTGACGACGCCGGACCCGCCGGTTGTCTGCGCGTCCAGGCAGTTCGTCCACACTGTGCCGTCGGCGGAAGCGAGGATCGTGTATGCGTGCGCCGCGTCTGTCGGCCAGACAACGTGAAAGCCGAAAAGGTTCTGATGCGCGCCGATGTCCACCTGGACGTACCGGCCGGGCGCGTCGCCCTCCTGCGGCAAAATGGTGTGGATGATGGTCCCCGCCGCCACCTCCCGGACCAGACGGTCGAGATCGGGATCGGCCACCGCCTCCTGAAGGATC
>JAITDM010000015.1 GCA_031282535.1 Oscillospiraceae bacterium | reverse complement strand
TTGGTCTTGGTCACCTTTGGCACCGGGAGGCGCTTTTGCTTCTCGGGGTCACGCAAAATCTCGGGCGGCGCCTTGCCGTAAATCGTGTCGGATGTGACGACGACACGCTCGATCGTGTGGTCGGAGGGAATCTCGTACATGATGGGCGTCATGGACTCCTCGATCACCGCGCGCAGGCCGCGCGCCCCGATGTTCCGCTCGACCGCGCGGTCGGCCAGCGCCTCCAGCGCGTCCTTGGCAAACACCAGGTCCACGCCGTCGTACTCGAAGAGCTTTTTGTACTGCTTGGTCAGCGCGTTCTTCGGCTCCGTGAGGATCAAAATGAGCTCGTCCCGCGTCAGCGTCCCGAGCGGGGCAATGACCGGCAGGCGGCCGACGAGCTCCGGAATGATGCCGTACTTGAGCAGATCGTGCGGTTGGATCTCGGCCAGAACGGACGTGAGGTCCTTCTCCTTGCGGCTCACGACCTGCGCGCCGAACCCGAGGCCCTTCTTGCCCATCCGGTTCTCGATGATCTTGTCGATGCCGTCGAAGGCGCCGCCGCAGATGAAGAGGATGTTCGCCGTGTTGACCTGAATGAACTCCTGGTGGGGGTGCTTCCGCCCGCCCTGCGGCGGCACGTTGGCAATGGTCCCCTCCAAAATTTTGAGCAGCGCCTGCTGTACGCCCTCGCCGCTCACATCCCGCGTGATGGAGACGTTTTCGCTCTTGCGGGCGATCTTGTCGAGTTCATCGATATAGATGATCCCGCGCTCGGCCAATTCGATGTCGTAGTCGGCGGCCTGGATGAGGCGGAGCAGAATGTTCTCCACATCCTCGCCCACATAACCGGCCTCCGTCAGGGTGGTGGCGTCGGCAATGGCAAACGGCACATTCAAGATGCGGGCCAGCGTCTGGGCAAAATGCGTCTTGCCGCAGCCCGTCGGGCCCAGCATGAGGATGTTGCTCTTTTGCAGCTCCACATCTTCGCCGCCGCCGTAGTTCACGCGCTTGTAGTGGTTGTACACGGCGACGGAGAGCGCGATCTTGGCCTTCTCCTGCCCCACCACGTACTGGTCCAAAATGGCGCGGATCTCCTGCGGATTCGGCAGCGCGTCGGCGGACTCGAAAGTCCGTTTGGGCGACACCTCAAACCCTTCGTCCAGGATGTTGAGACAGAGATGCACACACTCGTTGCAGATATAGGCGCCGGGCCCCGCAATCAGCCGCTTGACCCTGTCCTGGCTCTTCCCGCAGAAAGAACAGGTGACGGTCCTTTTGTCGTCGGACTTTGGCATGGCTTACCTCCATTTTGCTGCCGGACGGCAATGATGTTTCGTATCGGTCGGCCAGGCGGCCGTTGGTTTTTTGGTTACCGCTTGTCGATCACTTTGTCGATCAGACCATAGGCCAGGGACTCCTCCGCCGTCATGAAGTTGTCGCGCTCGGTGTCGCGCTCGATGACCTCAATCGGCTTGCCGGTGATGTCCGCAAAGATCTTGTTGAGGTTGTGCCGCACCCGTATGATGTGCTCGGCGTGGATCTTGACGTCGGACGCCTGCCCCCGCGCGCCGCCGGAAGGCTGATGGATCATGATCTCGGCGTTGGGCAGCGCGAAACGCTTGCCCTTGGTGCCCGCGGCCAGCAGAAAGGCGCCCATGGAGGCGGCCATGCCCACGCACATCGTGGACACGTCGGCCTTGATATAGTTCATCGTGTCGTAGATCGCCATACCGGCCGTGATCGACCCCCCCGGGCTGTTGATATAAAACTGGATCTCACGGTCGGGATCCTGGGCCTCCAGGTACAGGAGCTGCGCCACGACCAGGCTGGCCGTCACGTCGTTCACGTCTTCCGACAAAAATACAATGCGATCGTTGAGCAGGCGGGAGTATATATCGTAGGAACGCTCTCCGCGGTTCGTCTGCTCCACAACAATGGGGACAAGGCTCATGACAATCACTCCTTCTTCACAAATCAGTGACGGCAAATCGACCGCAGGGATCTATCGAGTCTTCCCCAAACGGACAAATCTATGCATCACATCGATAAGGTTCACATCTATTACACGCCCCCAAGGGGCCGCGTTCACTTGTCTTCCGGAGCCTCCGGCGGAACATCCTGGTCCTTCTTGGCCGCCTTCCTGCGCACCGTCTTTTTCGGCGCCGCCGCTTCGGCCGCCTCGCCCACTCCGTCTCCTCCGTCCACCACGCCGTCTCCTCCGTCCACTCCGTCTACTCCATCCACTTCGTCCACTGTAGTTGCGGCGACGGCAGTCGCCACAACTACGGCCCTCGCCTCCCTGACCAGCAGACGGCGGTGCAGCGCCTTTTCGTCTATGACGCGCTTGATCTCCTCCACCGTCTTGCCGACCTGCGCCGCCAGCGTCTCGTACTCGGCGTTCATCTTCTCCTCGGAGACCTCCAGCTGCTCAAGCACGGCGATCTTCTCGCAGGCCAGATCCGCGGTGATCCGCCGGCGGGCCTTCACGCGCAACTCGTCGCACAGCGTCTCGAACGTCTGCCCGAGGATGCTCAGATAGGTGTCGAGGTTCATCCCGTGGGACGAAAGGTTGCCCTGCATCCGCTCCAGCATGGCGCCGGCTTCCTCCTCCACCATCGCGTCGGGGATCTCGACCCGGGTCTCGGCGACCAGTTTGTCGACGATCGCGTCCTCATAGGCCTCGTTGGACGCCCTCTCATGCTGCTCCGTCAGCTTGGCCCGGATGTCGGCGCGCAACGCCTCCAGCGTGTCAAACTCCGACACATCCTTCGCAAACTCGTCGTCCAGCTCCGGCTCCTCCGACTCCTTGACCTCGTGGACATGCACCGCGAAGGCCGCCTCCCGGCCGGCCAGCTCCGGCGCGTGATACTCCTCCGGGAAGGTGACCGCGACGCTCACGTCCTCGCCGGCCGCACAGCCGGTGAGCTGCGCCTCAAAGCCCGGTATGAACCGGTTCGACCCGAGAACCAGCCGCGTGTTCTCGCCCTTGCCCCCCTCGAAGGGGACGCCGTCCACAAAGCCCTCGTAGTCGATCGTCACCGTGTCGCCGTCTTTGGCCGGGCGGTCGACGGAGACGAGACGGGCGTTGCGGGCGCGCATCCGCGCCAGTTCGCTCTCGACGGCCTCGTCCGAGACCGCCACGGGCGGTTTGAAGGCCGTCAGGCCCTTGTACTGCCCCACCTCGGCCTCGGGGCGCACATGGATGCGCGCTTTGAACGAATACCCCTCGGGGCCGATCTCCAGAATCTCGATGTCGGCCTGCTCCACCGGCTCGACGCCGGCCTCCTCCACGGCCTGCTCGTAAGCGTCCGGATAAGAAGCCTTTACCGCGTCTTCGTAGAACACGGACGGGCCGTATAATGTCTCCACCATCTTGCGCGGCGCCTTGCCGCGGCGAAACCCCGGCACATTGAAGCGCCCCGCCCCGCGCCGGTATGCCTGCTGCACGGCCTCTTCAAACGCCTCCGCGCTCACCTCTATCGTGAGCGTCACCAATTGCTTTTCGTCCTTCTCCACCGCCTTTAACGCCATGCGGACACTGCCTCCTTCATGTATACATGGTCCGGGGGCGGCGTTCCGCCGCCCGCAGAGATACCCAATTCATTTTATCGTACCATAGAAGCTTCAAAAAAGCCACAACATTTTGTCCTCTCACCCGCATCTTTGTGAAAAAACCTTCACAAAACGCCCTGCCGCCCGTCCCTCATCGTATCGTCACCTATTTCATCGTCATTTTCAGGAAAAAATTCAGCCTTCCGGACATTTTATTTTGTCGCCGCGAAGCGGCAAACGCCCTCACGTGGGTTGCACCTGCCGCCCACAACCCAAATTCTTGTTTTTTGTCTCCGCAAAACAGCAGCACGGTACTAGAGAATCCGCGCGGGCTGAAAATTGAGATAATCGCCGGAAATCAACGTGTATTCGATGCCGCGGTAGTCCCCCTCGATGGCGCGGCCGTGCGCCGCGCCGTGGAGATGGCCGTAGTAGCAGCGCGCCGCGCCGAACCGGTCGAGCAAGTCCACGATCCCGTCGCAGCGATAGCCCTCGTAGAGCGGCGGATAGTGGAGAAAGGCGAGCAGCTTCTCCCCCGGCGCCCCGTCCGGCAGCAGGGCGCGCCCCGCCCGCAGGGAGGCCTCCAGACGCGCGCACTCCCGCAGGAAGACCTTCTCGTCGTGCGTACCCCTGTCGTCCTCCTCGAAAAACCAGCCGCGCGTGCCGCACAGCGCCCGGTCCTCATAGGCAAAGGCGTTGTTGTGCAAAATCTCGAAGCCCGCGAACCCCTTTTCGGCAAAGAACCGCCGCATCTTCGCGGCCGTCGTCCACCAGTAGTCGTGGTTGCCCTTCACGAGCAGTTTGCGCCCGGGGAACGAGGCCAGAAACGCAAAGTCCGCGTGGGCCTCCTCGAGATTCATGGCCCAGGAGAGATCGCCGCACAGGACGATCGTGTCGTCCCCGGTCAAAACGGAGAGCCCGCGGGCAATCTTGTCCACATAGCCCTCCCACGCGCCGCCGAACACATCCATGGGTTTGTCCGCGCCGAGGGAGAGATGCAAGTCGCCCATCGCGTAAAGCGCCATTCCGTTAGCCTCCACAGTCAAATAGATACGCGGCGCGGAGCGTCATGCAAGGAAATCGCGTACGACCTGTTCCATCTCCGCCGCGTCCGTGACGCCGGCAAACCGGACCGGCTTGGTCCACAGGTCCGCAAGCGCCGGCGGCGGCGGCGCCCCGCCGAGAGCGGCCAGCGCCTCCATCTGCGCCTCCTCCGGCCCGTCCGCCTGCGCCCGGCCCAGGGCCGAGAGCACGGCGCCGCAGAACTTGAAGGGGCTGGCCGTCGAGGCGACCAGCACGGGCGTCCTGTCCCCGGTTTCGGCGCGGAATGCCCCGGCCACACGCAGCGCCACCGCGGTGTGCGGGTCGATCAGGCAGCCCCGGTCCTCATACGCGGCGCGGATCTCCGCCCGCGTGCCGGCGTCGTCGCAGTAACCGGCGTAAAACCGCGCGGCAAAGCGCGCGCGCAGCGCCTCCGGGAGCTCGTAGGCGCCCTCGCGGCCCAGACGGTCCATGCAGTCCCGCACCAGGGCGGCGTCCCCCTCCGAGAGCAGGTAGAGCGCCCGCTCCAAATTGCTGGAGACCAGGATGTCCATGGAGGGCGACAGCGTGTTGTAAAAGACGCGGCGGCGGTCGTAACGGCCGTCGCGGATGAAATCCGTCAGCACATTGTTGCGGTTGGACGCGCAGAGCAGCCGCGCGACCGGCAGTCCCATCTCCCGGGCCATCAGCACCGAGAGGATGTTGCCGAAGTTGCCCGTCGGCACGCAGACGTGTATGGGCGCCCCCATCGCCACGGCGCCGCGCCGCACCAGGTCGCAGTAGGCGGAGAAATAATAGGCGGCCTGCGGCACCAGGCGCCCCAGGTTGATCGAGTTGGCCGACGAGAAGAAGTATCCCCTCTCGTCCAGCGCCGCCCGCAGCGCCGCGTCGGAGAACAGCGCCTTGACGCCGGTCTGCGCGTCGTCGAAGTTGCCGCGCACGGCGCTCACGCAGACGCCCTCGCCCTCCTGCGTCACCATCTGCAGCTCCTGCACGCGGGAGACGCCGTCCTTCGGGTAAAAGACCAGGATCTTGATGCCCGGCAGGTCCCGAAAGCCCTCCAGCGCCGCCTTGCCGGTGTCGCCCGA
>JAITDM010000310.1 GCA_031282535.1 Oscillospiraceae bacterium | reverse complement strand
TCCGGCGGTCTCAGTGTTCCCAGTGTTCCCGGGGTTTCCGGAGAGGCCGGCATTCCCGGTGCCGCCGGGGGGTTCCGCCGGTCCGGCGGTGCCCGGCGCCGGGGTTCCGGTCCCGCCGGCCGCCGGCGCGGCCGGTGCGGGTGTCCCCGGGCCGGAGCGGCCGGCTGTCGCCGCGTCCGATCCGGCCGGAACGACCGGCGTGCCCCCGGCGGGCGGCGTCTCCGCCCCCGCATCCGGCGCGCCGGCCGAGGGGACGGTCCGGCGCGGGGCGACGAAGTCGCCCGTCCCCTCGGCGAGGGCCGTGTCCAGGTTCATGTAGAACTTCACGTCCCGTCCCATCGGGACGACGTACATCGCCCAGCACAGGTAGCTGTCGAGCGCGGGGATCTCAAAGCGGTAGTCCGCCGTGTCCCGGGCGATGTCCTCCTGCATCACGGCGGGCGTGACGGCCGCGTAGGCTCCGCCCGGCGCCTGCTGCACCGAGAGGCGGAAGTCCCGCATATTGCTCATGAGCTGCAGGCGCACCGTGACGAAGCAGCGCCCGTCCTGGATTTCCACCAGCGCCTTCTCATACACGACGCTGCGGCACATCCCCTCGCCCAGCGCGGCGTTTTGCGTGCCGCCGTCGTCCGTGCGGCCGGTGTCGGGGTTCAGGTAATGCGTGAGGGTGGCGGCCAGGTAGCTCCCGTCCGCCGCGGCCCGCGCGGGCGCCGCGGCGGACGTACACAGCCACAGCGCCAGCAGACAGATCCAGATCTTCTTCATGAAAAGCGTTCCCCCTGTCGAGTGGTTTGAAACCCGCGTTAGAAATAGCTAACTTTCGGGTGAAGAGAGGAGTTCGTTGAGGTCGCTCTGTTTCAAAAACAGCACGAGGTCCGCCTCGCTCTCGGGCATGCCGCAGGCCGCGGCCCGCGCCCGGATGCGGACGCTTCCTTCCGGGCCGCCGTCGCCGAGGCGCAGGTGGATCGCGTCGCCGGGGATCAGCCAGCGTCCGCTGTCCTCGCGCACCTCGTGCCAGGCGCCCGCCTGGTGGAAATAGAGGCGGTCGAGCTGTCCGCGGATCAGGCGGCCGGTCTCGCGGTTTTGGTAGCGGATGGTCCGGGACCGCAGCTCCAGCGCGCAGCACCGGTTGAAGAACAGCAAGCGGGCGGGTTTGCGAAAGCCGATGTCGCCCATCGACGTCACCGTTTTTTCCGGCTGGAAGACGGTAAAATCCGTCTGGTACACGCCGTCCGGGATATCGGACAGGGCCTCGTGTTTGGCAAGCCGGACCCGGCGCACGGCGTGGCGTGCGATCTGGCGGCCGGCGGCGACCCCGGCCAGGTTTTCCGGCACGTGGCAGAGGAAGAACAGCGCCAGTTCCTGTGCCTCGCGGTCCGTGTAGCACATGTCCTCCCGGAGGAAGACGACGGAGTCCTCGTACCGCTCCCACAGGGGCGCGATGGCTTTCTGCCCCGCCGCGGTGAGGTGGATCTCGTTTTCGCCTTTGCGCACGAGTTCCTTCTTTTCCAGCGCCGCGACGACGTCGAAGGCCGTACTCCGGCTGACGTTAAAGTAGCCGGCCAGCGCGGCGAGCGTCCGGCTCTTGCCGGGCCGGTTGCGCAGATACAGCAGATATTGGTACTGCCTTGCCGTGATGGACATGTGTCCTCTTTCACCTCCGAAAACCGTGGCTGTCTATAAGACAAAGCCGTTTCTTCCCAGGGCTGCAATCCGCCCACTATCTTACCATCAACGCGTCAAAAAAGCAATGAAAAACAGCCGAAAATGTGGAGAGGAGCGGGGGGCAAAATTTTTTTTTGGGGCCCCGCGTTAGGCACGCCTGACGCCAAAATCGCCATGGGAGCAGAGGTGGCGAATACACACGAATCCATTGTGCCGCAATCGATTGACGAGTTAGCTGCCACTTCAAAAAATGGTAAAATATGGTATACAAAGGGCCTTGTCGCGCCATTTTAGGCCCCCTTGACAAGCCCGGGGGTTTCTGTTATTATATGGGCAGAGGTTAGAAATTGCTAACCCTGGAGGCTGCTGAGCGACTCCTCGCCCCGGCGGACGCCGTGGGGGCGTCAAAGGTGCGGTATGCTCACGCAGAAGCCGGGAAAATCGGCTGAAATAGCCAACAGTATTAGCAAATGCTAACCAAATCCCCCAAATGGGCCGTCGTTTTCCCTCGCGTGTGGGCTGGGAGAGAGGAACGCGGCATGGTTGCTCACCATTGTTCGGCCGAACGTGATGATAGATGGTTCTCCTTGACAGATGACCGATTGGAGGGAGACACGGCATTTGTCGAGGGGAAGAAACCCAATGGCCTCGGTCCAAACGGACCGGGAGTACGAAAGGAGTTATTCAATGAAGAGCAAAGTCTACGCGCTCGTCCTCGCCGCGGTCCTGGTGTTCAGCATGTTCGCCATCTCCGCCAGCGCCCAGGTTGGCCAGTATGTCAATGTCACGCCCACCGATCTGAGCGGGTATCCGGTCTACTTCTACTCGGCGAGTTCCGGCAACGCCGCGCCGCACGGCAACAACGTCGTGGACAGCTACGATGTTGACCTGACGGCGGACACGGCGACGATCTATTTCAAGCTGGGTCATGTGACGACCTATG
>JAITDM010000226.1 GCA_031282535.1 Oscillospiraceae bacterium | reverse complement strand
TCGGGTGCGATTGTTTCGGACACGATATAGGTTCCCTCGGTCAGCCCGGAAACGACGATTTTACCCGCGCTGTCGGTCTTATGCGTCCCG
Source organism: Oscillospiraceae bacterium (assembly GCA_031282535.1). Taxonomy (GTDB): domain Bacteria; phylum Bacillota; class Clostridia; order Oscillospirales; family UBA929; genus JAIRTA01. Next base: position 6,363 of record JAITDM010000226.1, on the reverse strand, counting down.
ACTTTTTCTCCGTTATCGCGCTCAATGGTAAACGTCGCACCCATAAGCGGCGCTTTCGTCACAGCGTCCAGTTTCAGGATTTCGATGCCGGACAGCGCCTTATCAGTGAACTCCGCCGTCGTGAGTTTCCCCGATTTGACCGTGACGTTCTTCGGCGACTCGTCAAGCTGATAACCGGTCGGCGCGGATATTTCGCCGACGACGTAAACGCCCTCGTCAAGGCCGGAAACAAGGACTTTGCCGTCCGCTTCGGTTCTGAATGTACCGACGCGCTCGCCGTCAGCCTTGGCGACGGTGAACTCAGCGCCCGGAAGCGGCCGGCGGGTCACGGCGTCCAGTTTTACAATCTCGATACCGCTCAGAGGTTTATTCAGGAACTCGACGGAAACGAGCTTGCCGCCGCTGACATTGACGTTCTGCGGCGCTTCATTCAGGATATACCCGTCCGGGGCGGCGGTTTCGGAGATTACATAGGTTCCTTCCTCGATTTCGGGAATGAGGATTTTGCCCGCGCTGTCCGTGCGGTAGCTGCCAATATGCTCGCCGTTGGCTTTTGTCACCGTGAACATAGCGCCCGAAAGCGGGTTGTGGGTGATGCTGTCCAGCTTGACAATCTCTAAATTGTTCAGCGGATTGTTGCCTATATCGCCGGGCAAAACTGCAAAAGGTGCAAGTATTCCCCGCGTAAGCGGGGGTGATCCGTACGTGTATCTGGTCGAGGGCGACCAGATCAAGTATTCCCCGCGTAAGCGGGGGTGATCTCAAGATCCCGACCACGGGCCTCGTCGGCGATCTGTATTGACAGCGATACTGCAAAACATATCCGGGCAACAGCAATGTCGTACCTGTATCCGCCCTGCCCATTCAGGCGGGTCGGATACAGGTACGACAAGTCCGCCGTGAGGCGGATTTTTTGTGTCTGCCGGTCTGCGCGGCGCGCGGGTGTCATACAATGGCCTTATAGCAGGGCGATGTGTGGGAGACCGACGAAAAGAGAGGAACGATGGACTGTGCCATTGACAGTTGCACATGCGCGGCGGCCGGATGGGCGGCCGCGCCGGGATGTGGGGTTCGCGGAACCCGAGATACCCCCGGCGAATGGATCGCGGGACGGCGTGCGCACACGCGCTGCGGGGAGACAGGCGGATCGGAGCCGCCGGACGGCGTCCGTGCGGAGCGGCAGGGGACAGCCCGCCGGCAGCCGGCGGGACCGGACGGGCCGCCGGTTCGTGCAGCTCGTGGTTTCTCTCATCATTTTCGGAGCGGCGCTGGTGGTCAAACTGGCGTCGCCGGACACCGCCGAGGCAGTGCGGGCGGCGCTCGCCGACGGCGCCGGCGGGGCGCTCGACTATCGGGCCGCCTTTGCCACGGCCGGGGAGACGCTGTCGGCCGGCGGGGACATCGTGACGGCCTTCCGCGTGTGGACGGAGGAACTCTTCGGCAGCCGGCCGGTCGGGACGGATCCGTCGCCGTCGGAGGAGACCGGTGCGCGGCCGCCGGGGACCGCCGGGGCGGAGTCGGAGGCGGCGCCGGCCCCCGGGGCCGCGGCGGAGAGGCCCGCCGGCACGGGGCCAGCAGCGGCGCCCGGGCAGGTGTCCGGCGCAGCCGCCGGAGCGGCGCCCGAGGGGACCTCCGTGGCAGCCGCCGAGGCGGCCTTCGGGGTCGGAGCCGACGGGGCGCCGGCCGCGGAGACAACGGCGGCGGAGCGGAGTGAAGCATCCCAGCGGGCAGCCGCCGACGCGGTCTGGCGGGTGAGCCGGGATGCAGCCGCCGGCGCGGACGCCGCCGGCGCCGTGTGGGTGTCCGACTGGACGGTGTCGCTGTCCGCCGAGGACGCGCTGGACGACACCGCGCCCGTTCCCTTCGGAACCGAAGTGCCGGAGCGGGCGGACTACACCTGGTATCCGCTTCCCTTTGCCCATAGCACGCCCCTCCAGGGGGTGGTGAGTTCGGGATTCGGGTTTCGCCGGCATCCGGTGTACGGGGAGACCCTCTTTCATTACGGATTGGACCTCGCCGCCGACACCGGCGCCGAAATCCATTGCTTTGCGGACGGCACGGTGCTCTCCGCCGGGTTCAGCGACACGTACGGATATTGTCTCGAAGTCGACCACGGGGACGGCTTTACCAGCTTCTACGCGCATTGCAGCCGGCTCCTGGTGAAGACCGGGCAGGCGGTGAGCAGGGACGCGCCCATCGCCCGGGTGGGCATGACGGGTCTCGCCACCGGGCCGCACCTGCACTTCGAACTTCGTCTGGACGGCGTCAGTCTGGCGCCGGACCGCTATCTGGGCCTCTCCGACAACGCCGCGCGCGGCGCGGCGCCGCGCCTATGACATGGGGCCGCCTGACCGTACAGGGCGGATTTCTGCTGCTCATGGCCTTTCTCGTGTTTCTAGACACCGCCGGGTTGCTCCTGTGGATGGCCGCCGCCGCGTTCGTGCACGAAGCGGGCCACTGGGTGGCGCTGCGCCTGGCGGGCGGACGCGTGGCGCGGTGGGAACTCTCCCTGCGCGGCGTCTCCATGCGACTGCCGGCCTGGCCGGCGCTCTCCTACGGACGGGAACTGTTGGCCACGCTGGCCGGCCCCGCGGCCAATTTGGCGTGCGCGTTCGCCGCCGCGTTGTGGGCCGGACACACAAAAAACGCCGGCCTGTATACCTGGGCCGGCGTCTCGCTGTTTCAGGGCGGGTTCAACCTGCTGCCCGCGCGCGGACAGGACGGGGGGCACGCGCTGCACCTGCTGCTGTGCTGGCGGTGGCACGCCGCGGCGGCCGACCGCGTGCTGACCGTTCTCACGGGCCTCTGTGCGGCCGGCGCGGCGGCCGCGGGCCTCTGGGCCTACCACACCGCCGGCCGTGACATCACGGTGCTGGCCGCCGCCGCGTACGCGGCGCTGTCGCTGCTGGCCCCCGGCGAAGACCGCAGGCCTGTGTTCCCAAACGATCCCAAAAATAAAATGAGTATCTCTAAAGGGACGGTTCAATGATCCCTTGCAAGGTGATTGCGCCGGATTTTTGGGGCAAGCCGCGGAGGACGACCGCCGCAAGGCTTGGTGCCTTGCAAGGGAGGACGACAAAGGATTGCGCCAAAAAGACAAGCAAGCATTCGCAAGAGATTGTTGAACCGTCCCTATAACTTCAGGCTGATGTCCAGGGCCCGGGGGGAGTGGGTCAGCGCGCCGATGGAGATGAGATCGACGCCGGTGGCCGCGACCTGGGCCAGGTCGCGCGTGCCCATGTTGCCGGAGGCCTCGACGAGCGCCCGTCCGCCGATGTGCCGCACGGCCGCCCGCATCTCGTCGTCCGTCATGTTGTCCAGCATGATGCACTCGGCGCCCGCGTCCAAGGCCGCCTGCACTTCGTCGAGGGTGGAGACCTCCACCTCGATTTTGAGCATGTGCGGCGCGCGCGCGCGCGCCGCCGCCACCGCTGGACCGATGCCGCCAGCCGCCGCGATGTGGTTGTCCTTGATCAGAATGCCGTCCGACAGATTGAAACGATGGTTGACGCCGCCGCCCGTGCGCACCGCGTATTTTTCGAGCGAGCGCATGCCGGGCGTCGTCTTGCGGGTGTCCGTGATCCGGACGGGGAAGTCTTTGACGGCCGCCACGGCCCGCGCGGTGGCGGTGGCGATGCCGGACAGGCGCTGCAGCAGGTTGAGCGCCGTACGCTCCCCGGTCAGGATCGAGCGGGCCGGGCCCTCCAGCGTGGCCGCCACATCCCCCGCTTGCACCGGTTCGCCGTCCAGGTGGTCGATGCGCAAAACAATGCCGGAGTCCAACAGCGAGAAGACCCGGTGCACCACGCCGAACCCGCAGAGGACGCCGGCTTCCTTGACGAGAAACTGTCCCTGGATCCGCCGGCCCGCCGGCACACAACTCTCCGTTGTGATGTCGCCGCCGCCGATATCCTCCTCCAGTGAACGCCGCAAAAAGTTGTCCAGCCAAATCGCATCCATCTCGGTAGCCTCCTCACACGGCGCCGGCCGCGCCGTTTTTCGTGTCAATCTTCGCGAAAATGGGCGCCGACGCTCTCGCGGCGGTGCAGAGCCGCCTGCAAAATCTCACCGGCCACCGTGGCGAGACCCAGCGCCTCCCAGTGCGCCTTGGTGGGCAGGTTTTTGTGCGCCATCGCGCCGAGGATGCTCTGAATCTGCCCCAGCCCGGCGACGAGACCCGCCGTGTGCCGGATGACGCCGGCGTCGCGGTTCGCAATCGCGACGACGCGGCGGCGGATCTCCTCCGGTTCCGGCCCGTGGTAGTACAGCCCGTCCGCGACGGGCAGGGAGAAGGGCCTGTCCGGCCGCGGGCGAACGCCGCCGCCGATGTGCCGGGCCGCCCGGCGGCCGAACACCAGGCACTCCAGCATGGAGTTGGAGGCCAGCCGGTTGGCGCCGTGTACGCCGGTGGAGGCCACCTCGCCGCAGGCGTACAGGCCGGGCAGCGTCGTCTCGGCGTTGAGGTCTGTTTTGAGTCCGCCCACCAGGTAGTGCTGCACCGGACAGACGGGGATCATGTCCCGGGAGATGTCGATGCCAAGCCGCAGACAGTGGCCGGTGATCGTCGGGAAACGGGTGGCCAAAAACTCGTAGGAGTGGTGCGTCACGTCCAAAAAGACATAGGGCATGCCGTCCTTCTGCATCTCCCGGACGATGGCCCGCGCCACGATGTCCCGGGGGGCCAGTTCGGCCATCGGGTGCTGGTCCGCCATGAAGCGGCGCCCGGCGGCGTTTTTGAGTACGCCGCCCTCGCCGCGCACCGCCTCCGAGATCAAAAAGGCGCGGTCGGCCTCGTGGGGCGTGTAGAGCGCCGTCGGGTGGAATTGGATGAATTCCATGTCGCGCACGGCGGCCCCGGCGCGCAGCGCCGCGGCCAGGCCCTCGCCGGTGGAGACGGAGGGGTTGGTCGTGTGGCGGCCGTAAACCTGGCCGATACCCCCCGTACACAGCACGACGGCCCGCGCCAGAATCGCCTTGAACGCGCCGCCGTCGTGGACCAGGACGCCGCAGGCCTGACCGTCGTTCGTCAGAATGTCCACCAGGAATGAATGTGGCAAAAAATGGATATTCGACCGTCCGACGGCCAGCGTGGCCAGCACCTTGACCGTCTCGCGCCCGGTGGCGTCGCCCCCGGCGTGTACGATGCGGTCCCGGGTGTGGCCGCCCTCGCGGGTGATCTGGAGCTCGCCGTCCTCCCGGAGGTCGAAGGGCACCTGCATGGACACGAGCGAGGCGATGGCCTCGGGCCCCTCGTCCACCAGCGCGCGCACGGCGTCCGCGTCGCACAGGCCGGCGCCGGCCACCAGCGTGTCCTCCAGGTGGATCTCCGGGTGGTCGTCCTTGGCGATGGCCGCCGCAATGCCGCCTTGCGCCAGCCAGGAGTTGCTGAGGTCGAGGCCCTCTTTGGTGATGATGAGGCACTGCAGCCGCTCGTCGAGGCTCATGGCCGTGTAGAGTCCGGCCATGCCGCTGCCCGCGATCACCACATCGGTGTATACTGTCTCAGATATGACCATGTCGCGCGGCCATGCGGTCCGTCGCATGGAATCATCTCCCTATCTCCCTGCAAATCAAAGCATGCACTCGATCATCCGGTCCAACGTGCGGCGGGCGGACTGCGCCAGCGCAGGGTCGATCTCGATGGTCTCCCGGCCGGTCTCCAGCGCGTGCGCCAAGTCGGCCAGGGTGGTTTTTTTCATGTTCCGGCACAACAGCGAGGGCTTGAGCAGGAAGACCCGCTTGTCCGGCGCCGTCACGCGGAGCCGTTCGACCACGCCAACCTCCGTGCCGATGAGAAAGCCCGCCGCCTCCCGCCGCTCCACGTAACGCAGGATTTCTGCCGTGGAACCGGCAAAATCGGCCAGCGCCACAACGGCGGGCGGGCACTCGGGGTGGACCAGCACCAGGCACTCGGGGTGCGCCCGCCGCGCCGCCTGCACGTCCTCGGCCCGCACCAAGTGGTGGACAATGCAGTAGCCGTCGTAGAGATGAAAGCGCTTCTCCGGCACCTGACCGGCCACGAAGTGTCCCAGATTTTGGTCCGGCAGAAAGACGATCTCCCGCTGCGGCAGCGCGCGGGCCACGCGCACCGCCGAGGAGGAGGTGCAGCAGACGTCGCAGACCGCTTTGACGGCGGCCGATGAATTGACATAACACAAAAACGCGGCGTCGGGGTGCTTGGCCCGCAGAGCGGCCACGTCGTCGGGCGTGACCATGTCGGCCATCGGGCAGCCCGCGTCCGGCGCGGGGAGCAGCACGGTCTTGTCCGGGTTCAGCAGTTTGGCGCTCTCGGCCATGAAGCGGACCCCGCACAAAACGATGACCGGGTGCGTGGCCTGCCGGGCCTGCCGGGCCAGCTCAAAG
>JAITDM010000107.1 GCA_031282535.1 Oscillospiraceae bacterium | reverse complement strand
AACAGCTCGACCTTGCCCGGGTGCGAAAGCAGGATATCCATCCAGTCGGCGGCGAAATCAGCCTGCTTTTTCATGACAGCCTCACTGATGGGCAGCCAGCCCGTGCAGTCGTACCTGCTGCTGCCGGTGGTTGCGGTCATGCCGCTGCTCGTACCCCACTCGGGGATCCGGCGCACAGGCGAGTTGTGCGTGTCGAACGTGTTTGTGAGCGTGTTGGCGGCCGGGTTGACCGTGCTGCCCGAACCGCTGTTCAAGTCGCCTGCCGTCCATTTCGGCGTGTCGCCTGCACGGACAGGGCGGGTCTGCTGTGTCGGGTCGAAGAACGGATTCGGCTCGAAATCGCTTCTGATGTCGCCTTCTGTGACGGCGATCTCATCGCATATCGCGAGCGCGTCTTCCGCCTGCTTCTTGAGCATGTCGATTGTCGGGTACGCCCAGGCAAGCCTTCCCTGGAAGCCGTAGCCGAGTTTGAAGCCCTTCAGATCGACGTCGCGCCTGATCCAGCGGAGGATATCAAGCGTTGGCTGAAGCTTTGTGTACAGTTTGTTGCTGTCCATGTAATCGTTCACATAAAAGCCCCACTCCAGCTGCGGAGATGTCGGATGCTCCCGATTCCACTTGTCCGAATAATACGCGATGGACGTAAACGCCTGCCTCATCCATTCGGACTCGTCGTAAAGCCTGTCTTGGTTGTAAATCACGCCCATCGCGTCAGGCACAGTGTCGAATTTGTTTGAGCCGTCAGGATTTTTGGCCGGGTTCTTGTCGTGCCAGACAAGGCCCCACTGGCCGCGCTGAGAGTTGGAGTCCGAACCGTTCCTGATCTGCCCGGTGAAGTCGTCCACCGGTTCGTTGATAATATCCCAGCTCACGATAATATCGCTGTAGGGGGCGAGTTTATCGACAAGCTGCCTGATGTAGTCGTCCAGGCGCGCCTTCATGATTTCACGCGTCGCGAAAGCGTCGTCGTTCGCGGCGACTGTGATGTCCTGCGGCCGCGACAAACCGTTCGCGTCGCTGGTATAGTAATATCCCATCGTGAAGAACTGGTTCGGCTGCTGCCCGCCGTGCCACGCCACGCAGTGGAAACGAGCATATCTCTTGTCGTCGGGGTGCGTGTTGTTCCAGGCGCGCATATTGTTTAATGTCGCCATTACGCCGGTGTTCACCTGGGCATTGATGCGGACTTTCCCTGCCGCCTCGATAAGCGCCGCTTCTTTCTGCGCCTCCGTCAGCGAGCTGTCGGCGTTGATCCTTGTCCTGGCCGCCGTAAAATCATTGCGGGAGTTGTTTGTGTCGAGCTGACCTGACAACTTGAACTCGTTCGCCGGACAGTTGATGTTATATTGCGTTCCGACCTGGCCGGTGGCGCTGTAACCGCCGAACTGCCCGAAAAGGAAATAATCCTCATACTCTTTGTACAGAGATGGGATATTCCCCCATTTGGCGTACAACTCGGTATCTTCTGTAAACACCGTGTCAAGGGTCACTTTTTCGCCTGTTCCGTCAGGGTTCCAGTACCAACCCGCGAACCCGTAATCGCTGGTGCTTCCGTTGCCGCCCGTCCGTGCGCCAACCTGCGGAAGCGTCTGCTCAACCGGGAAAGAGGCCAGCTTGCCATCATCGCCGGTTGTTTTTGTAAACGAATCAGGGGCGGCAGGCGAGCCGTCGTAGTTGTAGTTGAAATGGACGGTCACAGGTGCGGCAGCCACATCGCTTTCCGCCGCGGAAAACACAAATGGCTGCATCACCATCGCGAGTATGCAACTGAGCATGCATACAATCCCAAAAAACCTCGTCTTCTTCAATCAAATCATCTCCTAAAATCACTGCGTTCTCACAGAACCCCCTACTTACATCCTCATGTTTTTTGAGCCGCCTCACCACCTCACGCCAACACCCGGAAGCGCCGCGAAAGCCGCGTTTCCACTTTTCCTGTACGGATTTTTTGCGCCCGCGCCAACAAACGCGGTCACGTGTCTCACTCGGTATCATACGGCCAATCGCTGAGTCCACCCAGGTTGAACACGTTTTGATATCCGAGTTGTTGCGCTTTTTCCATGGCGGCCTGCGCTCTGGCACCCGCTTTGCAGTAGAAAATCAGTTCGCTCTGCCGGTCGGGCACCTCCGCCGCCAGCCTGCTTTCTATCTCGTCCACCGGAATGTGCAGGCTGCCTGTTATATGTTCCTCGTCATATTCCTCCTGCGTGCGCACGTCAATGATCAGCGCGCCGTTCATCACATCGGCCAGGGCCTGTTCGGCCTTGATTGTGTCCTGACGCGTTTCCAGATTGTTCAGCACGGCGAATTCGAAACCGTCGCCCGCCGCGATCATAAACTCGTCGCCGATCGCCAATGCGCGCAAATCCGCGCCCGAAGCGCTCAGTACCGTGTTGCACACGGGGCATTCGGTCACGGTCAGCACGCGCCCGTCGTTGCAGACGGCGATAAGCTGATCCGTGAAAACGCTTATGTCGTTGACGTGCAGGGGGTAATACGTCTCGGGCGGTTTTTGATCGATTTCCATCAGCGTCTTGAACATCCAGACCTCGCCCGCGTTGTCGGTAAACATGATGATAGGCGCTCCAGGATTTTCTGTGCTTTGGCCGAGCACGAAGAACGTCGGTCCAAGGTTTCGCATATTGGTAAAGACATACTTTTCATAGAACCCGTCATATTGCACGTTAAAGTTGGTCGATGTCCATTTTTCGCCGTCATATGTCACAAATATATCGGTTTCAGCCGTGATGGCCAGCATATAGTCGTCATTGGCCTCAATCGATATGAGCGGATTCGCCGCCAGCCCGCGCCGGACTTTCCAGTTCACGCCGTCGGAAGACGACAACACATCCCCGCCGCTCGTACAGGCGTAGTATCTGCCTTGAAAGGCGGTGAGCCCCAATATGTCCGACTTGACGCCGGACGCGCCGCGCGCGAATGTTTCCCCGTCGAGGCTGTAAACCAAGGCACCTCTTTCGCCGCCGACGATCGTTATATCCGAACCGACAAGTATGCTTGTCAGATCCGTTTCGACGCCGGACGACAACGCGCTGACGCTTTTGTCGGCGTAACTCCTGTCGAGTTTTCCGTCCGTCCCGCAAGCGAGGAAGGATTCGCCCTTCGCCGGGTCGTCGGAAACGCCCTCGAACGCGGCACGCAAGTACCCGCTTTCCGGCCTGGTTTTGGCCGGCGCGGCGGGTGCGGAAGCCGCGCCGCTCAGAACCATATAGAGCAACACGGCCACCGCGCTCGCGGCGAGAATGGACAGCGGCAGTATGAGTCTTTTCATGATCATGAACATCTCTCCCTGCAAACTATATCACGGCGAGATGGAAGCGGTGGAGCAGGGCGGCCAGTTCGGCGCGGGTGGCGGTGCCCTGCGGGTCCAGCGCGCCGCTCGCGCGGCCGCGGAGCAGCTCCGCACCCACGGCCCAGGCGACGGACGCGCGGGCGTCCGCATAGCCGGAGATGGCCGAGGCGTCCGGGAACTTGGTCAGGTCGCCCTGCGCGCTCACGTCGTACTGCTTGTACCGCGCGTACCGGTAGAGGATCGTCGCCACCTGCTCGCGCGTCACCTGACGCAGCGGCGCAAACTGGCCGTCGCTCACACCGTTCACCACGTCGTGTTCCGCCGCCCAGGCCACCGCCTGCGCATAGTAGGCGCCCGC
>JAITDM010000071.1 GCA_031282535.1 Oscillospiraceae bacterium | reverse complement strand
GACCCGCACCGACAACCTTTTGGTGGCCCTCTCCCCCACGGCATTGTCGGCAGAAGGCGCCTACTCCGCCGTGGTAGGAGCATAAAAAGAATCCGTGTTTCTGCTCACGCAGAAGCACGACTCTGTCGGCAGAGGGCGCCTACTCCGCCGTGGTGGGGGCATAATAAAGAATCCGTGTTTCTGCTCACGCAGAAACACGACTCTGTCGGCAGAGGGCGCCTGCTCCGCCGTGGTGGGGGCACAAAACTAACTTGGGAGGTTTTTCCATGAAGGTGCATCGGCCCGGATGGCGTGTCCGGCTCTTCGTTCGGTACCACAGGCTCCTGGCCCGGCTGGGGTTTCACGGCGCGGCGGCCGGGAAGATCTTTTACATAGGCGGCAGCGACACCCTGCCGCCGCCGCTCTCCCACGACGAGGAGACCTACCTCATCAGCCGCTTCGCCGAAGGGCACGAACATGTCCGGCAGGCGCTGATCGAACGCAACCTCCGCCTCGTCGTCTACATCGCCCGCCGCTTCGAGAACACGGGCATCCACGTGGAGGACCTCATCTCCATCGGCACCATCGGCCTCATCAAGGCCATCAACACCTTCAACCCCGAGCGGAAGATCAAACTGGCCACCTACGCCTCCCGCTGCATCGAAAACGAGATCCTGATGCACCTGCGCAAATGTTCCGGACAGCGCAGCGAGATCTCCTTCGACGAACCCCTGAACACCGACTGGGACGGCAACGAGCTGCTGCTGTCCGACATTTTGGGCACCGAACCGGACGTCGTCGTGCGCCCGGTGGAGGCGGCGGTGGACCAAACCCTGCTGGCCGCCGCCCTCGCGAAGCTGTGCCCGCGGGAGCGGAGCATCATCACCATGCGCTTCGGCCTGGGCGGCCACAGGGAGCGGACACAGAAGGAGGTGGCCGCGCTCCTGGGCATCTCGCAGTCGTACATCTCCCGGCTGGAAAAAAAGATTCTCCTGCGGCTGCGCCGGGAAATCGGCCGGATGATGTGACGGAAACCCCCGTCCGGCCGGGCGTTTGAAGGGCGGCGCCGCCACAGATGCACCGCCCGGCGCGCGGCCCGGCGTTGTTTTAGCACAAAGTGACAAAAACGTCTTGCGCTCTTGCAATGTGGCGTCGATTCGTTTACAATAAAAATACCGCTTGGACGCCGGCCCCCACGCCGCAGCCTGCACAGGATGCGGCGGAGGCGGGCCCAGCCCGCGCAACGGGCGCGGCCGCCAGGCATCATACGCCAGGAGAGGAAGATGTCCCATGAGCGCATCCCGCGAGAAAAGAGAGAGACAGAAACTGCGTCAGGAAGAACTGGCCAACCCGAAGAAGAAGCGCAAAAAGAAACAGCGCGCCCCCGGCGAAATCAGCCCCGTCGTGGGCCGCGTCGTCGTGATCCTGATTGTCGCCGCCATTGTCCTCGGCCTCGGGTACTTTGTCGCCAACGGTACGGGTCTCACCTACCGCGTGCTGACCGCCGTGACGGCGGGCGACGTGAAGCTCTCCCCGGCGGAGTACAATTTTTACTATTACACCATCCGCAACAACTACGTGAACTCCTACGGGGCCGAGTATGAGGAGATCTTCGCCAGCTCCATCCTCGAACAGACGAACACCTCCATCCAGACCGCGGTGGGCATGGAGCGCGAGGCCCGCGAAAACGGCATGACGACCCTGACCGAGGAGAGCCGGAAGACGCTGGCCGAGAGTCTCGAAAGCTTTGAGACCTTCGCCCGCGACAACCAGACCTCTCTCCAGCGCGCGCTGGAGATGCAGTACGGCGCCGGCATGGACCGCGCCACCTTCGTGCGCCTGCTTGAGCGCCAGCTGCTTGTCGAGCAGTGGCTCCAGCAGAAGCAGGACTCCTTCACCTACACCCAGGACGAGATCGACGCCTACTACGCGGAGAACAAGGACGCCATCGACGTCGTCGACTACCGGGTCTTCAACGTCTCCATCCCGCAGCCCGAGACCGAGGAGGGGGAGACCCCGTCCGAGGAGGAGACCGCGGCGCTGGACGCCTCCGCCCAGACCACGGCCGACGAGTTCAACGGGAAGATCACGGACGAGAGCTCGTTTTCCGAGCTCGCCCGCGAGTACGCGGCCACCCTGGGGCTGGATGAGACGACCTACGCGGACGACAGCGCCACGCTGCGCTCAAACGCGTACCTCGGCAACGACCCCGCCACCGGCAGCGCCTCCCTGGCCACGGAACAGAGCGCCTGGCTCGCGGACCCGGCCCGCAAAGCCGGCGACCACGCCGTGGTCAAGACCGCGAGCTCCTACGACGTCCTCTTCTTCTTAAAGCGCTACCGCGACGAGTACCCCGTCGTCGACGTGCGCCACATCTTGGTGCTGACGAGCGAAGAGAAGGACGCGGCCCAGGCCAGGACCGAGGCCGAGGCGATCTTGAACGAGTGGAAGGCCGGAGCGGCGACGGAGGACTCCTTCGCCGCGCTGGCCACCGAGAAGACCGAGGACACCGGCTCCGCGAGCGACGGCGGGCTGTACGAGGGCGTGATGAAGAACCAGATGGTGGCGGCCTTCGACGCCTGGATCTTCGACCCCGCCCGCAAGCCGGGCGACACGGACCTGGTGGACACCGACTACGGCTGCCATGTCATGTACTTTGTCGGCAGCGGACTGCCCGCGTGGGCGCAGACCGCGCAAAACCAGATGCGCGAGCGCGACTTCACAGACTACAACACCCAGGTCACCGAGCGCTACCCCCTCACGGAGAACAGTTTCGGCATGGGTTACGTCAAGATCATCCGCTGACGACGAAAACAACTGGAAAAATCATTTCTCCCCTCTTGCAATCCGGGATTCTCTCTGCTATAATATATTTCTGCGGCCCGAATGTGGCCGCCAATATGTGACGGAGGAGGTGGTCGACTTGCCGAATATCAAGTCTGCCAAAAAGAGGGCCAAGGTGATCGAGGCCAAGACAGCGGTCAATCGCCGGGTCAAATCCAGTCTCAAGACATCCATCAAAAAAGCGCAGGCTGCTATCGCCGAGGGAGATCCCGCGTCCGTCAACGAAGCGTATCGCAGCGCGCAGCGGGACATCGACCGCGCTGTGGCGCACGGGATCCTGCACAAAAATACGGCGGCGCGCCGCAAGAGCCGACTGGCGGCCAAGATCGCGGCCCCGGCCCGCTGAGACTTTGGCAGACGACTCCCGCATCCTTCTCGGGATGCGGGAGTTTTTTGAGACGCCGCTCCGGGCGGCCCCATAGTACCTTGTTGCCGCGAAGCGGCAACAAAAAACAA